>JBLIFO010000001.1:0-45690 GCA_047633875.1 Marinoscillum sp.
CGAATGCGCAATCAGAGCTTGGTGAATTGGATACCTCTTATGTGCAAGACAGTACTTATGTGCTTTCTATTAGCATTTTCGATGAGAATGGGGTCATGCGCTTGCCCGACTTAAAGGAGTGGCGATTTAAGGAAGGAAATGACACTATTTGGGCTGATCCCAAATTTGATCGCTCAGATTGGGTAAAGTTGAGTCCAGAGGAGATAAGTGCAATCGAAGTAAATGAAGATAGGGTATTTGAAGGCTGGTTTACCATTAAAATCAAACTTGATAGTAGCTTCTATAAACAACCCTTATATCTAGGACAGTCAAATACTGCCGCTGCAGATATTTATGTAGATGGTCAGCTTTTTCAATCTTTTGGAAATACCAATTTTAGAGATAAGGAATACAAAGGCAAGCGAAATTTTATCGACTCTCCACAAGGTATTTCTTGGCCTATCAATCAGGAAATATTTCTGGCTGCACATTTTGTGGAGTACCATGAATCATTCTACCAAATGCCAAAAGGATTTAGCACGCTGGGTCACCAGTCATTTCTCTATTTCTTCAATAAGAAATCATTTCAACGGTTTCAAAATGTACATTTAAGTCATAATAGGCTAGGTGTCATCATCATCACAACGCTATCGATCTTAGTAATATTATTCTGGCTCATCGTATTGTTTAATAGGTCACAAGTACACATGATCTATTTGGCTACCACCACCACACTTTTCCTTTTACCCACCTTATTTTCTTTTTTGGGTAGTTTTTCAACATCTACCTCCAATTTGACATTCTTTTTGGAGGTCTTAGAATTTCCCGTAGCAGTCGCATTCATGTCTTCTTTTATTTTCCTTATTGCTAATATTCTCGGGGTTCGAGTACACTGGCTGATAAAACTTTATGTCACGGTGGGTATTTTGATATCATTTAGTGGTTACTTTCTCTCAGAAATCACAAAGCATTATGCCATGGCTATGGCGATCCCTGTTGCAGCAACATGCCTCTATTATTTAATAAGATATCGGAAAAACTTAAAAGGTCCGAAAGCTATCATAGTTTATGGCCTATTACTGACATTATCATTAGGTATTTTTTTCCGGTTGTTTCCCATATTAGAATCATACTACGTGCCTTTTGCTCTTCCCTTAAGTCTATTGGTATATTTAGCCTTCTGGCTAAAAGACATGATCCGGGATATTCATGATAAAGCAGATGAAGTAGTCCGAGTATCTAATGAAAAAAAGGAACTGGTGGAAAACCAAAATGTGATCTTAGAAAATCAAGTTTCAGAAAGAACCTCCGAACTGAATCAATCCTTGGAAAACCTCAAATCCACCCAAACCCAGCTCGTCCACTCCGAAAAAATGGCTTCCCTCGGAGAATTAACAGCTGGTATTGCCCATGAGATTCAAAACCCCCTCAACTTCGTCAATAACTTCTCCGATCTGAATAAGGAACTACTCGAAGAACTCAAAGATGCAGTTGCACAGAATGATCAGGAAGAAGTAACCGCCATCATTAAAGACCTCTCCGAAAACGAACTAAAGATCAATCACCACGGCAAGCGCGCCGAGGAGATTGTCAAAAGCATGCTTCAGCATTCGCGCACGGGCAGTGGAGAGAAAGAACTTACAGATATCAATGCGCTAGCTGATGAATACCTGCGCCTCTCGTATCATGGATTGAGAGCCAAAGACAAATCCTTCAATGCGGACTTCAAAGAGGAGCTTGACCCTGAGTTACCAAAAATCAAAGTAATTCCACAGGACATTGGGCGTGTGATTCTGAATCTGATCAACAATGCTTTTCAAGCAGTGAAGGGTGTGGAGAAGCCGCTTGTACTGGTGTCTACGAAGAAAATCCCCCTAGCCCCCTTTGAAAAGGGGGATTCTTCCAAATCCCCCCTTGAGGGGGGACAAAGGGGGGTGTTGATCACAGTCTCAGACAATGGCTCAGGAATTCCAGATAATATTAGAGAGAAGATATTCCAACCATTCTTTACCACTAAGCCTACAGGCCAAGGAACAGGACTCGGCTTGAGTATGAGCTATGATATAGTGACTAAGGGTCATGGAGGGACAATCGAAGTAGAGAGTGAAGAGGGGATAGGGACAAAATTTACAATGCACTTACCAATTTGAGTATGATAAAAAACATTTGTCTAATAGTCATTTTAGTTAGTTGCGGGCTATTTGGCTATAGCCAAAATCAGTACGCAGATAGTTTAAGATCTGTTTTAAAAACAACAACAGATCCTGTTGACAGGTTTGACCTGCTTAACAATATCCTTTTGGACATTACCAGTTATCGGGGGAGTAATATTGATTCACTAACAACTATGCAGATGGTTCAGGTTGCTCAGAAGCAAAATAATGATTCCCTATCAGCCATTTCTTACAATTGGTTGGCTTCATATTTCTACCAACAAAAAGGAGATAATGCTACAGCCTTGGAATATTATTTTAAAGCCATTCCTCTAGCTGAGACAACAAATGATAAACGACGGATAAGCTCTATATATTTTGACATGGCTTTGGTCTATTTCGAGATGCTTGATTATGAAATGGCGCTAGAAGTGACGCGAAAAGGTGGAGAAAACCTACCTGACAAAGCCCACCCAATGTATTATTTCATGCTGATTCAATACCAAGCAAACCTTGTTCAATATTTTCTTATCAAAAATAATCCGGACTCTGCATTTCATTATGCCTTGGAATCTCGAGAAACTTTAGCGCATTTTAACAAGGGTAGCTCGTACATTTTCTTAGACTATACCAACTTTGCTGCGGCTCATGCCATTTTGGGTAATACACTAGATGCTGATGAATACTTCAAAGGCGCACTTACCCTACAAGATTCTATCGAAAACATTACTTCTCAGTTGTATTTCTTCAACGTTTATATTCCATTTCTCTTGGCTAATGGCAGATATGCAGAAGGGGTCAGTGAAAGTAATAAACTTTTATACATGGGTTTTCAGGCCGACAATAACAACCTTAAACTGGCAGGAGCCGCTTTTTTGAGACAGTTCTATGATGCTCTAAATCAAATAGATAGTGCCTATTATTATTCTCGATTGGAGTCGACAATCAGTTCTCAAATTTTCAGCCAAGAAAACAAAAACAAAGTACAGTCATTGGTATTTAACAACCAATTGAGAAGTCTTGAAGAAGAAAGTAAAGCTGTAGCTTATCAAAATCAACTCAAGCAATACAGCCTAATCGGTGGTCTGTGCATGACATTTTTAATCGTTCTGATCCTGTTCTATAATAACCGGCAGAAGCAACGTGGAAATAAAGTTTTAGAAACAACATTAGCCAATCTCAAATCCACCCAATCCCAACTTATCCACTCAGAGAAAATGGCCTCCCTCGGAGAGCTCACAGCAGGTATAGCCCATGAGATACAAAACCCATTGAACTTTGTCAACAACTTTTCTGATCTGAATAAAGAGCTGATTGATGAGCAGTTGGAGGAAATTGAAAAGGGAGATTGGGAAGAAACCAAAGCCTTGGCACTGAGCATCAAGGAAAATGAGACTAAGATTACCTTCCACGGCAAGCGAGCTGAGGAGATTGTCAAAAGCATGCTTCAGCATTCGCGAAATGGAAGTGGAGAGAAAGAACTCACAGATATTAATGCCTTGGCAGATGAATACCTTCGTCTTTCCTATCATGGACTTAGGGCCAAAGACAAATCCTTCAACGCAGACTTCAGAGCAGAACTAGATCCTGATTTACCCAAAGTGAAGGTGATCCCGCAGGACATTGGGCGTGTGATTCTGAATCTGATCAACAATGCCTTCCAAGCGGTGAAGGGAGTAGAAAAGCCAGAAGTGGTTGTAACTACTAAGAAAATCCCACTAACCCCCTTTGAAAAGGGGGACTCAACAAAATCCCCTCTTGAGGGAGGGCGGTCCGACGTTTCGGCTAGGGGGGTGTTGATCACAGTCTCGGACAATGGCTCAGGAATTCCAGATAATATCAGAGAGAAGATTTTCCAACCATTCTTCACCACCAAGCCTACAGGCCAAGGAACAGGACTTGGTCTGAGTATGAGTTATGATATAGTGACTAAGGGTCATGGAGGGACTATTAGTGTGGAGAGCGAGGAAGGAAAGGGTACTAAGTTTATTATTCTTTTACCAGTCTGAATCACTGATTTAGAGGATTAAAGGATGACACGGATTATGAAATGAATCAAGAATTAAAAGACTTGTACTCTAAAATGAAATCAGTGAAATTTATCAATCCTTTTAAATCCGTGATGCTGACGAAATATGATACCGTGACTAAAGGCCATGGAGGAACGATCAGCGTGGAAAGTGAAGAAGGAAAAGGAACGAAGTTTATAATTTCAATACCCGTCTGAATCACTGATTCAGAAGATTAAAGGATGACACGGATTATGAGATGCAGCAAGAATTAAAATATAGTGACATAACGGAAAAGATCATTGGAGCTTCTTTTGAGGTTCACAAATTCTTTGGAAACGGATTTCAGGAAGTTATATATCAGCGTGCGTTAGCTTATGAATTTTCTCAGCTTAACCTTGATTTTGCTAGAGAAATAGAGCAAGAAATTTATCACAAAGAACTACGAGAACCCATTGGAACTCGAAGAGCAGATTTCGTAGTAGAGGGAAAAGTATTGGTAGAAATAAAGGCCGTAATAAATTTGGAAGATGTCCATTTGGCTCAAGTTCTTAATTATTTGAAAGCTTATAAATTGGATGTAGGCTTACTTATTAACTTCGGAAGTAAAAGTCTTACCTTCAAACGATTAGTACTCTAAAATGAAATCAGTGAAATCTATTAATGCTTTTAAATCCGTGATGCTGACTATTTATGATATCATAACAAAAGGGCACAACGGAGAGATTAAGGTAGAGAGCAAAGAAGGAGAAGTAACAAAATTTATTATTTCATTACCAATTCACTAAAGCCAACAAAATGAGAATACTCGTAGTAGATGACGAAAAAGACATTCAGCCTTTATTTCAGCAGCGATTTCGCAAAGAAATCAGAGACAAGGAAATAGAAATAGAATTTGTGCTTTCTGGAGAAGAAGCACTCGAGTACATTGAGAAACATGGATACGAAAACAGTCTTATCCTTTCTGATATCAATATGCCAGGGATGAGTGGTTTAGAACTTCTTGAGAAAGTTCGTAAAACCTACACACCACCGCCCCCAATTATCATGATGATATCTGCCTATGGCGATCAAGAAAACCGTGACACTGCCCACGATTTAGGAGCTGAGGAATTCTTCACAAAACCCCTTGACTTCAATCTACTGAAAGAAAGAATCAAAACACTGAACCAATGACCAGAATTCTTGTAGTAGACGATGAGCCAGACTTAGAGGCGTTGATAAGACAGAGATTTCGAAAGCAAATCAAGGAAAGTGACTATGACTTCCTATTTGCTGGCAATGGCCGTGAGGCTCTAGCATCTCTTGAGAAAAACACAGATGTCGACTTGGTATTGACTGATATCAATATGCCCGAAATGGACGGTTTGACACTCTTGTCAGAACTGAATAACAAGAATTACTTCCTTGAAACGGTCATCGTCTCAGCCTATGGAGATATGGATAACATCCGCACAGCCATGAACCTTGGTGCCTTTGACTTCATCACCAAGCCTATAGACTTCAAAGATCTTGAGGTGACCATGTCTAAGACCATCAAGCATGTACTTCAACTCAAAGAAAACGCCGAAACCCTTAGGGAAAATGACACGCTAAAGATCTATCTGAACGAGATCAACGCCCAGAAAAAGCTAAAGGATCGCTTTTTTGCAATCATTTCACATGACTTGAGAGGACCGGTGAATTCCTTTCAAGGATTGACTACCATCTTAGAAAATTATATTCAGAAAAAGAAATACGAACAACTAGAAGGAATGATCACAGAAGTGGGACAAGCCACGAATCAGCTTTCTAGGCTCTTGGACAACTTATTGAATTGGGCTTCTTCTGAGCTCAGTATTATACCTTATGAGCCTGTAAAAATCGATGCAGCTCAAATGATAGATGATTTGATCCAAATCTTTCACTCCTCTGCCAAGGTTAAGGATATTGCGATGACTAGCCATATCAAACCTGAAACTTACATCTGGGCAGATATGAATACTACGCTGACCATTTTTAGAAATCTGATCAACAACGCGCTCAAATTCACAGAGGAGAATGGAGCAATAGAAATCTCAGCGCAACCTGATGCAGAGTTCTTGGCGATTTCTATCAAAGATTCGGGAATTGGTGTTTCTCAAGATAAACTAACCGAAATCTTCAAGCTGTCCGGGCAGTCTAGCACTTTTGGAACTCAAGGAGAAAAGGGCGTAGGGCTTGGTTTGCCTCTAGTGAGTGAATTTGTGAAATTGAATAAGGGCAAAGTGCGCGCGGAGAGTGCCGATGGATCTGGAACCACCTTTATTGTATCACTGCCAGCTAGTAGCGAGTCGGTCAGTCAATAATTTCTCGGATCAGTTTACCAAGTCTTTCAGCATTGGTAACGTGACCTTTATTAATATATCCCGCCACACCTTTCACCTTCTCCTCTGGGGTAAAATTCAGCGATGAGATAATAATGATTTTTGGAGGCTTATCCATTTTCTTGAGCCTTGGACCAATCCAATCGACTAGATAGTTTCCATCCACATATGGCATCTCCATATCCAAAAACAATATATCAGGATTCACATCAAAAATAGCCTTTGCACCTTGAATAGGGTTATTATAAGTAGCGACTAAATTCAACCAATCCAGCGATTCAATATAGATATCTAATGTTCGCAAAAACAGTGGATCATCGTCAATGGCGAGACAATTGTAGGTAGTAGACATGGTGCTGGGTTTAGTTTATAAATATAGTGCAAAGGAGGTGGAATCTTGAGTATCTATTTCATTAGGATGGGGGAGATTTGCATTTTGAAATAGTGCATTATGTAGTGAGCAATGTTTTTTGTTGCCACAGCTTCTGTAAGTCAGTTCTTCCAATTCATCTTTTTATCAACTGGTCATTACCCCTTGCTTTAGTAAAAAATTACATCTGTCGGAATAGTATTAATGGGCTCTTGTTTTTCTCATTCTGGGAATGAATTTCTCATATCGAGAATATGAATATTGTCAAAAGCGCAATTGAGGTGGTTTAATACTGATTAACGATTCTGGAACAGTTTTTCCATGTTAATAGAGCATCAACGTGGTGAAAGCTACTTTTAATTACTCTATTAACTTAAAATATATAATTATGGAAAACACGATTTTAGAAAACGGAATGGCGGAGATGAAAAAGAGGGTTCATAAAAAATTAGGTTATTCCACAGGAGGAGCTGCAGAATTGATCATTGTGATGAACACGCTGATAGCCAATTATAGCGTGCATTATCAGAAATTGAGAAACTATCATTGGAATGTCAAAGGGCCTGAATTCTTTGATGTTCACGAGAAGTTTGAAGAACAATACAACGAAGCGAAGGTCGACATAGATGATCTCGCCGAACGTGTACGTGTATTCGGGAGCACTCCTATGAGTACCATGAAAGAGTATCTCGAGAACTCAGACATCCTAGAGACAAGTACAGATTTGAAAGCCATGGAGATGGTCAAAGAGATTCTAAAAGATTACAGAATCCTACTCGAGCATTTATTTTCACTGGTAGAAGTATCTCTACAGCATGGTGATAGCGGCACTGAGGATCTAGCCAAACAAATTATCAAAAGGCTAGAGAAACACCATTGGATGATGACATCATTCACCAAATAATCTAAAGTGCCAATCAAATCTATTTTTAACCCCGATTACGCAACAGAACAATTTTAAAATTTAAGAAAAATATTCTATTGCATAATGCGAATCCACGCCGGAACGAAAAACTTCATAAACATAAAGTTTTTGTCAGGTGATGATGCGCAAGCGATCACACTCTGACTGAAACGTCCTGAGGTTAACCGCGCGGCGGACCGCCCAGACAAAGCAAAGCTTTCGTCTGCTGATGACGCTTCAGTCACAGTCAGACAAGCCATGCTTCGTCTGACCCTTCGGGTAAATTATGCCTAATGCATAACTTGGGTTCAAACTTAAAACAGGAAATTATGAATTTAATAAACGACGGAAACTGGAATATTTTAAAAGGAAAACTGAAAATGAAATACGGTGATCTCACTGACAATGAATTGGCGAAATCCGAAGGTGAAGAAGATCAAGTCATTGGAATACTCCAAGAGAAACTCGGTAAGACCAAGATTGAGATTATCGATGAATTGAAAACGCTACTTTCCGACAACTAATAATACAAGCAATTTTCACTTGACATAAATGCTACCCAATTGGGCAGCATTTTTTTTGATACGCCAATAAATGGGTCTTGTTGAATTTAATACATTAGTCTGTTGATTGAGAAAATATTAAGAAAGCAGCTTCAAAGCTTTTATTAATATGAGAACTAAGCATTTACTCGTGTCACGTGTGGGACAAAATAGTTCTCCAAGGCTCAAGAACTCAAAAAATCAAAGTAATTTCAAAACGAAAACGAGGCTTTTTGTTTAGCAACAGAGCTTATCTCTAGATTAAAATCCCCACATGACCATGAATAAGAAAAAGGACCTCACTCAGGGAAGTGTCACTAAGAACTTGATTCAGCTGACACTACCGATGATGTTGGGCGTCATCAGCATGGTAGCCTTTAACTTAATAGATACCTTTTATGTAGGTCAGTTGGGAAAAACCGAGTTGGCGGCACTCAGTTTCACCTTTCCCGTGATCATGGTCATTTTTAGTTTTATCCAGGGGTTGGGTATAGGAGCCACGGCATTAATCGCCAAATCGATCGGTAAAGGAGACCGAGACAAGGCTGCAAGAGAAACCACAGACAGCATTGTGCTTACGCTTTTGATTACAGGCTTCTTTGTGATTATCGGATTGCTCACGCTCAAGCCTACTTTCCAGCTACTTGGTGCGGATGCCAATACGGCACCTTTAGTGGAGGAGTACATGAATATCTGGTATTTCGCTTTATTCTTTGTGTCTGTCCCTTTTGTTGGCAATAGTGCCATACGCGCCACAGGAGATGCGCGCACTCCAGCCTTCATCATGTTGTTTGCAGTCATCATCAATGCCATACTCGATCCCATTCTTATCTTTGGCTATTTGGGAGCCCCAGCCATGGGACTCAAAGGTGCAGCCATTGCCACTGCAATATCTAGGGCTATGACTATGGTATTGGCTTTTTACATTCTTATTGTTCGTGAAAAGCTCATCACTTTTGTGGTACCTACAAGAAAGGTGCTCTCTGGATGCTGGAGAAGTATTCTTAACATAGCCGTGCCTTCTGGTCTAGCCCGCTTAGTTGTGCCAATCGCTACAGGTGTAATTACCGGTTTATTGGCGAGTTATGGAGATTTTGCAGTAGCTGCTTTCGGTGTAGGTAGTCGCTTGGAGTTTCTTGCTTCTAGCATTTTATTCGCATTGTCTGCATCTATTGGACCTTTTGTTGGGCAAAACTTTGGAAGTGGACAACTAGATAGGGTGCGTGAGGCAGTGAATATAAGTGTCCGATTTGCAGTAGTCTGGGGATTATTTGCATGGGGCGTATTAGTAATTTTTGCTCGGCCGATCGCTTCCATATTCAATGACAATCCAGAAGTCATCGATACTGTACAATGGTATCTTTGGATAGTGCCAGCAGGGTTTGGCTTGCAAGGAGTTTTGAGTATAATCAATAGCCATCTGAATACCATCGGCAAACCGCTTCAAGCATCTATGATGATATTCGTTCAGATGCTTGTGCTAGGCCTGCCAGCCATTTATCTAGGCAGGGAACTGGGCGGTATTCGAGGTATTTTTGTGGCGCTTGCATGCACTTATATTTTGGGGGGCGTTATCTCCCTTTTGGTCAATCGACAGGTTATGAAGAAGTTTAGTATTTAGGATAGGCAATTCGTTAAGTATACTAGCCTTCAAAAAAAATCGGGATCAATTTTTTGTAACTGATCCCGATTGATGATGCCTTGATTTAGAGCAACTTTGATCTAATAGAAGAATTTTCTGTTGTTCTAGTTTGAAAAATAGATATCGTCTATCAGCAATGTAGCTGTCACGAATCCCTTGTTGGCATCTAGTGGATTCCAGATAGAAAATGGGATGGTCAACTCAGCAGTATTGAGTCCTGTAAAATCTGACAATGGTATAGAATAAGTAGTGAAGTCATTGGCTGCACTCGTTCCTGTATAATTTTTAAGAAATACAGTCGCATTCGTTGACTTGCTTTCCAATTTGATTTCTGCATCTACAAATGCCGCTGGCTTATTGAGTGAGAAATTAAAATGTGTGAAGTTACTGATGTTCTTAGGTGCTTCTAGTTCAATATATGCGCCTCCCCATTTTCCGCCAGGGAAATCAAAAACTAAGCTCAAGTCCCCTTCAATGGCAGTCTCTGAACTTGAAATTACTGGTTCACCACCTCCACCATAAGCGATTACTTTGAGATTGCCCAAAGCTGTAAAATCAGTTCTGATGGCATTGTCAGCAATACTTTGCTCTATGATCTGACCGATCGTTTCTTCCTCGACATTCAAAGCAGGTGCTGCAGGTGCTGTGAAGTCTATTTTCTCATAGACACGCACATAATCAACAAACATGCTCTGTGGGAGTACGGTAGTATTATCAGGATCTCCTGGCCAGTAGCCACCTACAGCTACATTCATGATCAAATAAAAGCCACGAAGAAACTCTTTCATGTCGTCTTCAATGGGCATTGCACCTGTTTGAATACCATCCAAGCTGAAAATCAATGATTCAGGGGACCATTCCAGGCCAAATACATGATAAGACTCACTGAAAGTACTTGTCGATTCATAAGATGTCTGTATTTCGTCCTTGCCATTCTCACCATTTGTAAAGTGAATTGTGGAATAAGCCTTAGCAGGTTCATGACCCAATAGTTCCACAATATCTATCTCACCACAGCCTGGCCAATCGATCAGGTCTCTATTGTTTCCTAGCATCCATATGGCAGACCAGATACCTTGGCCTTCTGCTAGCTTCGCTTTCACATCAATCTTACCAAATCGCATGTCGAGGTTTTTGGTTTTTAGTTTGGCTGATGTGTATCCACCAGATCCATCAGACAGAGCGGTGATTTTTAGAACCGATTCATCTTGGTCTGTAGCTATTGATGAGTTCTCAGTACTAATTGTATAAATCTGTTTTTCATCATTTCCCCATCCAACAGGTAGTCCAAAGTCTGTTCCATCCCCTGTTTCGTAGGTCCATAGATCAGCGTTAATCTCGGATGCATCAAATTCATCTGACCAGACCAGTTGATAGCCTTCAGGAATGTCAATTTTATCCTCAGGTTTTGGATCAGTACTGTCACATGAAACAAGACTGCCTATGAAAATGGCTAGTAATAAAAGGGTGTTTTTTCTCATTATTAATATTATTTGATATTAAGGTCAATGATATTAACCATAGTCAGTAAATAAAAATTTAGGACTACATCATTACTACATCATGGTGGTTGGTAGATGCTTTTAATTCTGAAGTTTCACAATTCAAGTAATGCTAGACTTTTCATTGTATAGGAGAAAAACAATAAATTACTATTCCTATCCGACCTATACAAAGTCCATTTCAATTCCTTAGACCTCACTGAAGATACGCTGCTACTGCAGTAGCTCTTTGGCTGGCATGAGATTTCAACGTGCTCACCGCGGTTTCGAAATCCGAACTGCTCCGCAGGAAAGTATAGCCTTCGAGCTCGGTAGTCGCATATGGGCTGATGAGCGTAGCATAAGTGCTATATGTAGCTTGAATATCGGAAGTATTGAATGAGCTATTGATGGTTTCTTCCACATAGGTGTCATAAATCCCTTTGTAAGTTTTGTCGGCATAGAGGAAACTGATTAGCGGCCATTGGGAGCTGGAGAGGCCTGAGAAGTTTAGCGGGAGGGAACCACCCATTTTACCATTTTGTAACGCTTCATTATTGTCCCAGGGTATCCAAGTGAGGAGGCCATTGTCGGGATTGTTGTAGAGATAGTAATTATGCGTCATTTTACCGTAGGTATCCCAGTTTTGTATGACGGTATTGACAGCCAAATACTTGAGAAAGGTATCTGTATCCAAAACGGCATCAAGTTTTGACCGCCAAGCAGCAGGGTTGGAGGTACGTGTAGCATCGTGTAACGCGGCGAACAATCCTTCTATATCGGACCAGTCAGCTGCGTCTTCATTGTTTTCTTTACCAAAATCAGCTTTGTTAAATGATCCTGCCGTGAAGCTGGCGGCATCACCATCGGGTTCGTAGAGGTTTCCGTCATTGTCGGCAAATTGAGTATCTATCACCGTATCGCTGATTTCTTCCACCACCGTATAGAGTCCGAAGTAAATAGGGCCATCGCCATGACCCACATAAACGGTATAGAAAGCTGTGCGTGGACTTGCTAGTCCGGCACTACGAAAAATATCCGAACTGACTTTCTCACGCATCTGCGAGAGATCGTCATAGTTGTTTTTCAAACTGAGCTTTTTAAAACCGTAAAATCGCTGGTTTTTTATTTCTGGGTAGTCTTCTTCAAACTCATCGAAATCTAACTTGAAGGACAGTTTCATATTGCCGCTTTTCCAAGTACTCGCAAGGCTCGAGTTGCCTTTGAATCTTACTCCTACTCGGTACCATTCTTTGCCCTCAAAGAGGATTTCAGCAGGTACGAAAATTGGGTTTTCATCAGAAAATCCACCACCACCTGGCCCGCCTGTATTCACACCAAAACTGCCATAGAGCTCCGTCATGTCGTCTAGCATGGCTTGCCATCGATCTGCCGTGATGACCAGATCAATTCGCTTCACTTCATTGTCTGCAAAAACCACCGCAAAATTCGGTTCTGCGTCATTGCTATGGGTTTCGGTGGTCCAATCTGGTGTTTCGAAATCAGTATCATACGTGACATCCACAGTTACATCCTCCATTGCATCCTTCTCCTTGCATGATCCCATAAGGATCGAAAGTGACAAAGCAAGCAAGGTTAACTTGATAGAATTTAAGGTGATTGTCTTTATAGCTGTCATTTTTTAGTCTTTTCTGAGATTACAGGTATTAAACGACAAGAAGCTAAAAAACCAGCATCTAAAAGTTGAGATGGTTCAACTTAAGTGATTATTTTGGTGCCTCGGGCAAAGGACTGCTGTTCCAGATATTGATGTGTAGTTTCCATTCGCCAGCTTCCTTTTTCCAAATATTGACATACTTCCCAATGTCTTCTATGCTGTCACCAAAGAGCAGATAAGAGGTGCCTTCGTCAATATAGAAGTCGTCAAAGCCATAGTAGGAGTTACTTACTTCATCAAATACTTGGATATCATAGTCGACCCATGCTTGATTGAGTGTAGAGATGGATTCACGACCGGCAACAGCGTCCATGTCTGGGGGTAAGATTTTGGCATCACTTGTAAAGATATTGTTAAGGAAAGCTGTATCGCGGGTGATATGTGCCTTGGTAAATTGCTTGGTTTTATAATCAATGATTTTTTTCACTTCTGACAGATCGAAAGTCTTACCTAATTTTTGTTGGTCGGTCTTTGGGCCACAGCTCATGAAAAAGATGCAGGTGATGGTGATAAAGAAAGGGAGCTTCATTTCGTTTTTCTCAAAATCTATTAGGAAGGAAAGCGTCATAGCATGATGTCATCTATTAAGTATATTTCTCACTATAATCCTCTTTGGAAATATACATTGCTATTTTGGAGAGAAGTACTTCTTCATCTATGGGTTTTGAAACATAGTCATTGAAAATGTCGGGGCTGTATTTATCATGTGACAAAATATCATATCCAGTTTGCGCGATGATCGGCATATTGGGATTTATTGCTTTAATCGCGATAGCTGAATCAAAACCATCCATCACAGGCATATTGATGTCCATTAAGACAAGCGCTATGGATGGATTTTTTTTATAAAGTTCTATTGCCTCTTCGCCATTTAGTGCATGGAGGATGTCGCATTTAAAGCTTCTTTGAATGAGTACTTTGAGATAATGAAAATTGATAGCCTGATCTTCGGCTATTAAAATGGTGTTGCTTTTTACCGCAGTTCCTGTTACCCCTGATTGAGAATTTGTAGGTTTGATCTGATAATGGGGGAGGGATACATAGAACTTGGAACCTCTACCCACCTCTGATTCGAACCAAATTTTGCCGCCAAGTATCTCTACGAGTCCCTTTGAGATGGAAAGTCCCAAGCCTGTACCGCCATACTTCCTGCTTACACTTGTGTCAGCTTGCTGGAAACTCCCAAATATTTGCTTATGGTGGTTAGTTGCCACTCCTATACCAGTATCTTCTACGAAAAAGAGTAATTCTCCCTCGTTCGCCTCACAGCCAAATTTCACAAAGCCTTGATGTGTAAACTTCAATGCGTTGGTGAGGAGGTTGGTTATGATCCTTGTCAACTTGGATTTATCTGTGGCCATCACAGATTGTTCACTTGAAAGCGAAGTTGAAAATGATAGCTCTAAATTTCTTGTTTTGGCTTGTGAGGCAAATTGCTTTTGCAATTCAGAAAGTAAATCATTGATGTTTACGTCTGATTTGTTGACATGCTCTTGCTTTGTCTCTAGCAAAGAAAATGAGGTGATATCGTCGATTATAGAGAGCAGTTGATTGGAACTATTGACGACAATGCCAGAGTATTCCGCACGATCCTCTTTGGTGGTATCAGGCGCTATCATTTGCCTTGAGAAGCCCATGATCACGTTCAAAGGATTGCGTATTTCATGACGCATATTTGCCAAGAAAGCACTTTTCAATCGATCATTTTCTTCTGCTTTTTCTTTCGCTTTTAATAATTCAATCTCCTTTTCTACTCTTTCAGTTATATCATAATTAACACCTATCATTTTGATTCGTTTGCCATTGGCATCACTTACAAAATTTGCTAAGGCTTTGATGTGACGTATGGATTTGTCTTGCCAAATAATTCGAAATTCGGTATCAAAATTTTCACCAGTGGCGATCGCATTTTCTAATTCCTGTTGGCTTCTTTCAAGATCATCAGGGTGCAATGATGAAGTCCAAGCGTCATAAACTCCAGAAAATGTATCTCTGGTAATACCATAAAGGTCAAACATTTTATCATCACAAATCAACCGCTGATCATGCATATAATACTCCCAAATCCCGATTCTGACAGCATCTTTGGCGATACTTAGGATGGTGTTAGATGCTTCCAATTCAATTTGTCGCTCTACACGATCCGTTAGATCATAATTAACGCCAATTAGTTTGACAACCTTTCCCGTATGGTCAGTCACACATTGCCCAAAGGCTCCAATGTAATGGATGGATTTATCAGGCCAGATCGCCCTAAACTCTATATTTAGAATACTATCGTTGGCAATTGCTTCATTCATCATCTCCTCTGCATACTGAAGATCTTCAGGATGCACAGTGGATTTCCAACCCTTGTAATTCCCTGAGAAGGTCTCCTTTGTGAGGCCAAATAGGGCACAGTTCTGATCATCCCAAAATAAGAGATCTTCCTCAATACTGAACTCCCATATTCCGATACTTGCTGACTCTGTAGCTAGACTCAAGCGAGTGGTATAAGTTTCTATTTCGAGCTGTGCTTTCCTTTGTTCGGTAATGTCCTGAAAGATGCCTGTTAGTTTTATTGGTTTGCCATTCTGTATGGTCACTGCACAGGTGGTGCGCACATGTATTCTGCTTCCTTTGGTAGTATAGGTTTCTAGATAGAGATCATATCCTTCGCCTGTGGTCATTGCTTTTTCTAAAGCCTCACTGATTGTTTTTCTGGATTCAGGGAGGAAGTAATCTACGCCTGCATCTACAGTGGGATCAAATTCTTCTGGAGAGGTTTCGTGTATTCTGTAAGTCTCAGCGGTCCAGTAAAGCTTGCCAGTGATGATGTTTAGTTCCCAACCACCTAGCTTTGCTACTTTTTGGGATTCTTCTAATAGCAGATAATCTCTTTTGTACTTCTCTTCACTTTCTCTCAGAGACTTCTCTACCAATTTTTCTTTAGAGATATCTTGAATGATCCCCGATAGTTTCGCTGGTTTTCCATCTAGCAAAGTGACTTTACATGTGGTGCGTACATGTATTTTTCTACCCTTGGTGGTGTACTTTTCCAAGGTTAAATCATAGCCTCTTCCTATGGTCTTTGCTGCTTCTAAAGCTTCGTCAATTATTTTTTTAGATTCTGGTAAGAATAAGCTAATACCTTCATCTATATGGAGGTTATACTCTTCCGGGGAGGTTTCGTGTATTCTATAAGTCTCTGCGGTCCAGTAGAGTTTATCTGTGATTAGGTCCAGTTCCCAGCCTCCTAGCTTAGCTACTGATTGGGATTCTTCTAATAGTAGATTTTGTCTTTTGTATTTTTCCTTACTCTCACGCAAGGCTTTTTCGGCCAATTTCTGTTGGGTGATGTCCATCGCTACAGCAATTAATCGAGTAGGCTTTCCACTCCCGTCAAGATATACCTTGCCGCTTGTTTGTAAATAATGCACCGAGTTATCTTCCCATACTACCCTAAACTCTGCATTCATCGCATCCGCATTCTGAATGGCCTGTTTTTGTGTTTTAATTATTGTATTCCTATCATCGGGATGAATGAGACTATGCCAAGCATTAGCGTCATCCTTTACATTTAAGCTACTTTGGTCTGCTATCCCAAACAAATCATACAGCGTGTCATCCCAAAATGCCGTATTGTTCTCTATATCCCTGTCGCTAATTCCAATTTTTCCTGCTTTAGCCGCTAAAAGGAAACGGGTGTTAGAAATGGCCAATGCTTCTTCGCTTTCACGAAGTGTTTGTTCATATAAATTTTGTTCGGTTACTTCTATTATTGTACCGATCAATCGAGTAGGCTTACCACTGCTATCTCGATGGATAATGGCATTGGCCTGTAAATGATGAATAGATTGATCCTCCCAAATCACTCTATACACCATCTCGAAAGTTTCTTCTTGACTGAGCGCATTTTTAAATGTAGCGAGGGTGTCTTTTAAATCATCTGGATGAATAGCTGAGCGCCAAACTCTGGTTTCGTTAATATCAATGCTGGTGTCTTTGATGCCATACAAAACATAGAGGGTGTCATCCCAATAGGAGTAATCGTTGACCAAGTCTCTGTCCCAAATCCCAATATTGGAGGCTTTGGCAGCCAATTGGAAACGGGTATTTGAAATGGCCAATTCCTCTTCTCTCTGTCGCAGCGCTATCACTGCTTCTTTCTGCTCAGTTACATCTATCACCGTCCCAATCAATCGAATGGGTTTGCCACTGCTATCTCTATGCACAATGGCATTGGCTTGTAAGTGATGAATAGACCCATCTTCCCATATCACTCTATACGACAAATTGAATTTATCACTTCCAGCTAGCGCTGTTTTAAATGCATCATCGACATCATTTAAATCATCTGGAAGTATGTTTTTACGCCAGATATTGCCATCATTTATATCAACGTTCTTATCAGCTATACCAAATAAATCATAGAGGACGTCATCCCAGATAGAATGATCATTTACTAAGTCTCTGTCCCAAATTCCCACCTTTGCTGCATTGGCAGCTAATTCAAAGCGGGTATTAGACTCTTCTAATTCCTCTTCTCTCTTTTTAAGCAAGGCATTAGCCTTAGTCAAAGCTTCATTTGTTGCTATTAACTCCTCGTTTAATTTTTGGTATTCCTTTTTAGCTTCTAGTTCTGCTTTTTGTGTTTCGAATAGTCTAATATTTTGCGCGACTAACTCGGCCTGCACGCTTTTATTATCAGTGATATCAGTACGAATGGCTATGAAATTATTAATGTCACCCTTAGCATCTTTGAGCGGGGCGATCGTGGTGGATACCCAATAGAAATTGCCGTCTTTTGCTTTGTTTTTAATGTCACCCTTCCAAACCTTTCCAGCATGGATTGTTTCATACATGCGATGAAAAAATTCTTTAGTGTGATGACCTGAGTTTACGATCCGGTGATCTTGCCCTATAATCTCTTCGCGAGTGTATTTTGATAGCTCACAGAAATTGTCATTCACATAGGTAATACGTCCCTCTTTATCTGTGATAACAACAATAGAGTGCTGATTGATTGCATACTTATAGTCTAGTAGTTCATCTACAGCGTTATTATTGTCTTCGTTCTCATTACCCATAGCTCATCATTTCACCGTTTGGCAAGCTCAATTTATCTATTTACGATTTATATTCAAAGACTATCGAGTGCAGAGGTTCATGACTATTATTAAATTCTATAAATGCAGATATGATTTTCATCAATTTGATTTTTAATAAACTATAAAGCATAGATCTTTTTTTTGTGACTCATTTAAATTACTCTCATCAGTAGTCAGGCTCATGATCTGCTTTTATGGAACTTCCATCGCTTCAAATAAAACAGAGATATTTGGAAGCGTAAAACAAGGTAAGCACTTATCTATGAATCTAATGTGAATGAAATTATTCATTTTTGATAGGTGGAAGAGCTACAGCACGTGCCTTGGACTTTTATAATGATTGCTTCGTTGATCTTGTGCACGGGTCTTTTAGGATTGGTGCTGTTGATCATGAAGTTCCCTGCTGCTCGGCTGCTCGGCAAGTTGCTCTTTACAAATATCGCCTTATTGGTCATCGTTCTAGTACCTGATTTGGAGGTGTTTCAGATTTGTGTGCTAGTAGCTATTGCCATCCAGCTTCGTCTTTATATCGATTCTTTTTTCATTCAAAAAACGAGGGTCAGTTATTGGAATTGGTTGCCTATGCTCACCATAGTTGCCCTGTATTGGACAAGTGAATCCATCTATACCATTGGAGGGTTGGTTGTTATTGCGATTTACCTTGTGTTGTCGTTTAGGTTATTAAGCAGGGAATCAGAGAAGCGAGGCATAAGTTGGTTTACCAACCCAGGGGATCGGCTTGGGTGGTTTCGCGATTTCATCTGCTTAAATCTGGTAGTGCTCATATCAGCCTACTGGGCGCCTGCATGGTTGCTCTGTATTTTGGTATTGCTCGTTGTGTCCATGGTGCTTTATCAGATAGTTAAAGAATCCAACTTCATCACGCCAATTCCGCTAGGCAATAAGTATCAGAAATCCACTTTGACACCTCATATCAAAGTTGCTATCCTCAGCAAGATCGAAGATGTGATGGACAAGGGGGAGTTCTATCTGCGCGATGATGCTTCCCTCTCTAATTTGGCAACACAATTGGGAGCCACTACCCATCACCTCTCACAAGTGCTGAATGAATCCATGAAGATCAGTTTTCAGGATTTGATGGCGCGCTATCGTATCAGGCATGCCTGCCGGATGCTACGCGATCCAGCCAACGATCAGATGAAGATTGAGAATATCGCTTCGGTGGTGGGTTACAATTCTAAGTCAGCATTCAATACTGCTTTTAAGAAGCGAACGGGCCTTACACCATCTGAGTATAAGGAGTCCAAGGACGTGCGATCTTATGGGGAAGAACGTCTATCCGATCGGAAAATACCATCAGGCACGCGTGGTGCTTTTAGTTTGAGTCATGTTTTCAACTTCAAAATGAACAGCGACATGATTCAGCATTTTTTTAAAATCTTTGGTAGGAATGTAAAGCGTAATGGGCTCTTTTCGTTTCTCAATATTCTTGGTCTCTCTGTCGGATTTACCTGCAGTATTCTCATTTATCTCTTCATATCCGATGAGCTTTCTTACGACAAAGACATAGCTGATTATGAGCAAATCCATCGTATCGCTTGGCTAAATGAAAACCCACAGACCCGTACTCCGCACCCTATGGCACAAGCCATGGTCAATGACTTTCCAGAAGTAGATGCGGCAGTGAGTCTCTCGCCATGGTATGGCAATGGACTTAGTAAGTCAATGGTAAGAGTGAAAAATGTAGAGAAGAATATCGTCTTTGAGGAGCCAGATTTCTACTTCGCGGACTCCACTTTTCTGGATGTATTTCAGCTAGAGGTGCTGGAAGGTGATAAAGATGCCCTGAAGCAACCTTTCGCATTGGTTATCACAAAACCACTTGCTGAGCGCTATTTTGGTGAGGAGAGTGCCATTGGTCAGGAGTTGCAGCTCAATGACATGCCTATAGCAGTGACTGCCGTGGTAGGGCCTATGCCAGAGCATTCTCATTTCCATTTTCAAGCAATCATCCCTTATGTAACGCTTAAGCAGATCAATCCTAATGATTCGTGGATGAAGTGGGAAGATTTTGGACATTTCAATTATATCAAGCTCAAAGAGGGGGCAGATGCTGCCGTGGTAGAAAGTAAAATCTCAGAATGGGTGGTGGGTTATTTGGATTGGGGTCAGACTGATCTGGAAATATTGAAATCAGGCGAGGCAAGATTCGATTTGCAGCCAATCGCTGATATTCACTTGTCATCCCACTTGCGTTGGGAGTTGGAAAATAATGGTAACATCCTATATGTCTATATACTCCTTGTTACGCTAGTCTTTTTGATCTTAATCGCATGTATCAATTATGTAAACTTGACCACTGCCAAATCGATGGAGCGTGCCAAGGAAATAGGGGTGAGGAAGACACTCGGTGCGGTCTCTATCAATCTTTCCATTCAGTTCTATTTTGAAGCCATTCTTTTCAGCGTGCTTGCAATGGCGCTCTCTTTGGGATTGGCTTTGCTCTTCTTAGATAGTTTCAATTTTCTTGCGGCAAGTGCTTTTGATTTGCAAATGATTCTTAATGCACCTTTTATTCTTAAAGCATTTAGCTTAAGCATTGTTATAGGGTTGTTGGCTGGGTTTTATCCGGCAATAGCCCTGGCAGATTTCAAACCTTCAGAAGTATTGAAAGGCAAATTAACCACTCAGTCAAAAGGGGTGAGAATGCGTAGCGCCTTGGTGGTGGTGCAGTTTGCTGTATCCGCAATATTGATCACGGGCAGTCTGATGATCTTCCGCCAGATCCAATACATGAAAGACAAAGAGTTGGGCTTTGATAAGGAAGCGATTGTTTCCATAGACATACCAATTAGCGTAGAGCATGGTGGGCTGAATCTGCCTTTGGTCTATACCGTACAGCAGCAGATCGAAGCTATCGCTGGTGTAAGAGGTACTTCCATGATGTCCAACATTCCAGGAGGGCAGTTCAACCAGCATCCGTATTATCCAGTTGAAAATCCTGAGAATAGAGTAGATATTAACAATGTCATGGTGGGGTTTGGTATCGAAAAAGTACTTGGATTAGAGATTACTCAGGGGAGGGCATTTGATCGCTCTTTTCCTTCTGATTCTATGACCAACTGCATCATCAACGAAGTTGCTTTGAAACAACTGGATATAGAAAACCCAATCGGAAAATCTATCATGTATGCTGGTGCAGGAAGAAATCACGAATCTAAAATTATAGGTGTGATGCGCGATTTTCATTATCGGTCTTTGCATCAGCCGATAGAGCCCATGATCTTTCATGTGCAGCCTTTGGGAGTGAGTAGCATGTTGGTAAAGTTTGACGGCAGTCAATTTGGCTCGGTGATTGAAAAAGTGGAGGCTGCATATGCTGAATTGAATAAGGACCTTCCTTTTGAATACCGATTTCTGGACGACCAGATGTCTGAACTTTATGATCAGGAGATTCATACGCTAAATATCTTCTCGGTCTTTTCATTGATTGCTTTGCTCTTGGCATGTCTGGGACTGCTGGGCATGGCCATTGCTATTTTGAATCAGCGAACAAAAGAGGTAGGCATGCGCAAAATACTTGGCGCCAGCGCCTCTCAGATCATGGCAATGTTTGTAGGTCAATTCCTTCGCTTGGTGGTGATTGCATTGGTGATCGGGCTGCCTATAGCGTACTTCCTCATGCAGCAATGGATCGCGGAGTTTTCCTACCAGGCGCCATTTGGCATCATGCCTTTTGCATGGTCTGTGGTCATCTTAATTTCGGTTTGCGTGCTCAGTGTGGTTTCAGCTATTGCTAAAATCATCTATGCCAATCCGGTGAATGCCTTGCGGTACGAGTAGTGATTATTTTTTGATAGCATATCATGAGTGATGATTGATTTTAGCCAAGGTTCATATCCTCACAGACCTTCAACTTAGTGTCTCGTGAAGACACGATCCATGGCTATGAGAATTAGTTTCTTTGCTTATTTCATAGATTAGGTGATTTTTTTCTTCTGAGAAAGCCAATGAGAATTGCACTCACGAAAATTACAAGCCAGCCAATAAGTATCGTGGAAACCATCTGATCTTTCATCAATGTAAATAGTGTTAGGTCTACTTTACCCTCCTTCCAAAATACCCATTCGCTCGCCAATTTAGTTGCCAAAATGGGGTGACCCGTTTCGAGAACAATGATTCCATTTCCTGTTTCAGGATTTAGTCTTATGGCAGTGTTTATTGAGGGAGTACTTTTGCCATCGTGCCCAAAGATATAGTCGCCATTGTCTGTAGTGGTATAGAGAATTGTCCCTAGCCCCCAGATGTCCATCCCCATGGTGCTGGCGTGAGGGGAGCGCATGGCTTTGAGCGTTTCGGGGTTCAACACTCCTCTTCCGATCGGCTCATTATTTGCCCCCTTTAGAAAGACATTAAATAGAGATTCCAAATCGGCAAGTGAGGTATAAAGTGACGTTGCAGCTAGAGCGGTATATCGATAATGAACAGCTTCCGCTCCATCAGCGTGATAAAATTCAGCTAAGTCCAATTTTGAAGAGTCGTCCCATACATAAGACGAAGCAGTCATGCCTAAAGGATTTAGAACCTCTTCTTTCATGTAAGTGGCAAATGATTGGTTCGTAACTTCTTCTATGATTAGCTGAAGTAATGTGTAACCTCCACCTGAGTATTTAAATTCACTTCCTGGTTCAATACCCACCATGACAGCTCCCTTTATGCCTTCATCAGCATCAGCAGCCTTTGTTAAGGATTCTTCTAAATTTTGTATTGGGGTACCAGGGGCAAACCCTGAGTATCCGAGTCTATCTGTGAGCCCCGCTGTGTGACTTAATAATCTTCTCACAGTGACACTATCATTGTTGAATTCACTTTCGGGTAATGCCCATCTGGTGAGATATTGACTGACAGGCGTATCCAAATCAATGTTTCCTCTTTCCACAAGTTTCATGATACCAATTGCAGACACCCATTTACTCAAAGATGCTACCTGAAATACCGTATTTCTAGAAACAGGTTTGCCTGCGGTATGAAAAGTTTCACTGATTACCTCGCCATCTTCAATTATCGCCAAAGCGAAATTCCCTACAAATTCCTTTTCTAATTCATTCGATACAGCTTTTGTAAATGCTTCCGTAGTTCGCTCACTGGAGATTGGGGTATGCATGCACCCAAGCTTTGTACCGAAAAAGGCAATGACTGTCCAGCAGGCGATTGCGAACAGTGTGGCAATGAAATATTTTAAAAATCTTTTCATTGGTTTTTTAGAGTTATTTAAGTAAAAGAACAGACAAGTCTGTTTATAGTTGATAAATGGAAAGGCTATTCAAGTAGTAGTTCACAAACGCTTTTCGCTGATGTAATTGGCCATACATCATTCTGAATTTGTGCAGATATAACTGCCCCGTCAATTAAAACGAAAATTTGTCGTGCCAGCGGCGGAATATTATCTGTTGCGTATTTTGAGTCTTCCTCAAGCACATTTTGAATCCAGCGGATGAGTTCATTTTTATGGAAGAGCACTTCTTGTTTTATTTTAGAGTGCTCTCGAGGTAAGTCAGCTATAATATTTTGAAAACCACACCCTCTAAAAGCGGCGTTTTCGAGCCAGTGTGAGAGGAAATCAAAAGAGCCAAGAATTTTTCGGTTCGCATTGGGTTCCTTAGCAACAAAGTTGGTGAGTTGATCCATCCACCAGTAGTGTCTATGGTTAAGATAAGCGACCGCTATATCCTGTTTTGATCGAAAATGCTGGTAGAGACTTGCCTTAGCTACCTGCGATTCTTCTATTATTTGATTGATCCCAGTTTGGTTATAGCCATTCTCGTAAAACAGCCTTGAGGCTGTTTGAATTACTCTTTCTTTTACATTGGGACGGTTCATGTCGGCAATATATCTAAAAAACAGACAGGTCTGTATGTTTTGTATGTTAACTTTTAGAATTGACCTGATTTGATTTCTTGGAGGAAGTTACTTACTTATAATAATGGGCGGAAGTGATTGTATTTTTCCTGTCAAGCGCCATTTGGCATCATACCTTTTGCATGGTCTGTGGTGATCTTAATTCTTTCTTCATTAGTCGTACGTTTAGATTTCTTTTATTTTAATAAAAGTATCCGATCTGATTTGGCTTAGCAAAAAGCTCTTTTGGATTATTTAAATCACCACTCTTAGTGGAAAGTAAAAGGGTCATTCAGAATATCTCATCGATATGGCTCGTCGTAATACTCAAGATGGATATTTGAGGTTATCTATTTTCTTTTCAAATGCAAGAAATGGATAGACAGAAATTTAGTGACCTAAATAGAGGGAGTTCAAATACTCAAAAGTAATTTTCAAAAGTTCCGATTTTTATCCGCATTTCGAATAGCCGCAACTGCGGCAGTTTAGACAACCTTCTTCATATACAAGCGCTTCATCCCCACATTCTTTACAGACATTCTCGAGTGGTTGTGTTCCATCCGCAATGAACTTACTCAGTGCGCGTATCACTCCGTTTTTCCAGGTATTGAGCGAGTCATCACTTAGATGCAAATGCTCTATCAGATTGATGATATAGACCAGTGGCATACCATGCCGGATGATGCCTGAAATTAGTTTCGCATAATTCCAATATTCGGGATTAAAGGATCGGCTGAGGCCCTCTATAGTGACCTTGAATCCGTCCTTATCTTCATATTGAAAATCGTAGCGACTTTTTTGGTCGTCTTTTTTATTTTTGATCACCCATCCTTTTTTCACGTGGTTTGGCAGCAAGAAAGAATCTTCAGCTTTTCCTGTGAAGATTTCATATGGGCGGTCATTGAGCAACCCTATCACGCCGATCCACTTTTCGTCATTGTTATTGAACCGAACAACTTCAGCCTCCATTTTTTGAGGTCGTTTGGGTGCTTTGGACTCAGAGAATTCCTTTTGTTGGGACTCAGGATTGTTGGAGATCAAAACCCCATCTCTCGAACCTTCTCGATAGATAGTCATCCCTTTACATCCATGTTTCCACGCTGCGAGGTAGATGTCTTCTACCACTTGCTCAGGAGTTTCTTTTGGGATATTCACAGTAACACTGATACTGTGGTCCACCCATTTTTGAACCATACCTTGCATCTCCACTTTCTTGAGCCAGTCTATATCCGCTGCTGAGGAGCCATGGTAAGGAGACTTTTCAATGATGACTTGTAAGTCGGCATCATCCAATTTGGAAACTTGCTTGGGATTATATCCATTCTGGGTGAGCCACATTTCAAATTTGTGGTGAAGAACGTGAAATTCTTCCCAGGAATCACCAGATTTATCTATGAAGTCAACTTTTGCATTTTGGTCGTTAGGATTGACTTTTTTGCGCCTTTTGTATGAGACCATGAATACAGGCTCTAAGCCAGAGGTAGTCTGGGTCATAATGCTTGTAGACCCAGTAGGTGCTATAGTAAGGCACGCTATGTTTCTACGACCGTATTTCTTCATCTCACTTTGTAAGTCTTGATCTTCCAGAAAAAGCCTCTTAATGAAAGGATTATTCTCTTCTCGGGCAGGATCGTAAAAAGTGAATCCTCCACGATCTTTTGCCATTTCCACAGAGGAGCGATAGGCAGACAGAGCTAGTTCTTTTTGAACGCTTTCAGCGAATACATTCGCTTCGTCTGTGCCGTAGGTCATGCTAAGAGCCGCCATCATGTCCCCTTCAGCTGTGATGCCTAGTCCTGTTCGTCTTCCTTCACTGCACTTTTCTCTAATTTTTTCCCAAAGCTGACGTTCAGTCATTTTGATATGATCCGACTCAGGGTCAGAACCAATTTTTGAAAGTATACTGTCTATTTTTTCTATCTCAAGGTCTACAATGTCATCCATAATTCGCTGGGCTTTTCTAACATGCTCCCTGAATTTCTGAAAATTAAAACTGGCTTTTTCTGTGAAAGGACTGTCCACATAACTGAATAGATTAATTGCAACCAAACGACAAGAATCATAAGGACAGAGCGGAATTTCACCGCACGGGTTAGTTGATACCGTTTCATAGCCAAGATCAGCATAGCAATCTGCAACGGACTCCTTTTTGATGGTATCCCAGAAAAGGACTCCCGGTTCAGCAGAAGCCCAAGCATTATGAATGATGTTCTTCCATAATTTACGAGCATTGATTCTTCTCGTACTGACGGGATTTTTATGGTTAATAGGAAAGCTCTGAATGTATTCCCTATCTTCCTCTACAGCTTGCATAAAGTCGTCGTGCAGTTTGATACTGATGTTTGCGCCGGTGATTTTGGTGGTATCTATTTTAGCATCTATGAAATCTTCGGCATCAGGATGTTGTATTGAAAGTGATAGCATTAATGCACCCCTTCTGCCATCTTGAGCGACTTCCCGGGTGGTGTTTGAGAAACGTTCCATGATGGGAACCACACCAGTGGAAGTCAGGGCACTGTTCTTCACTGGGCTTCCTTTCGGACGGATGTGAGACAGGTCATGTCCCACGCCTCCTCGTCTTTTCATGAGTTGAACCTGCTCCTCATCGAGTTTCAATATGCCTCCATAAGAGTCAGATTCACCTCCAACTCCGATTACGAAGCAGTTTGAAAGCGAGGAAATTTGAAAATTATTCCCAATTCCTGCCATAGGCCCACCTTGCGGGACCACATATTTGAAGTCCTTCAGCAAGTCATATATCTCCTGCTTGGAAAGCGGGTTAGGGTATTTCTCTTCTATTCGGACCAATTCACTAGTCAATCTTTGATGCATGTCTTCAGGAGATCGCTCATAAATGCGCCCTTGCGAATCCTTCATTGCATACTTATTGATCCAGACATTGGTTGCTAGTTCGTCTCCTTTAAAATATGCTTTAGTAGCTTCGAATATTTCTTCCCGGTCTAAGGCTTTTAATGGTTTTTTTCGGATTTCTTTTGGTTGGTTTTTTTCGTTTTCACTAGTCAAATATTCTTCCCTGTGAATGGGTCTGTTGAAATCGAATTCTAACGTTAAGCTATTTAGGGCAGTTTTATTTTTAGCAGGAGCTTGTATCATGGGGGTTGGCTTTTTAGCGTTGGCATTAAGATTAACAGAATCACACTTAAAGATATTCCACTACCATTGCAGAAAAATTGATAAATGTAAGGTGGTCATGTGTCATTTGTTAGTTTTTGAAATTTCACAATGATTGTGGCTTATTCTATCTCAAATTCTAATGGAAAGAGCCATTTTATCCGATTTTTCAAATGGAAACTGAATCCTAATTACGGAAATATTTAAAAGAAATATCCACGAAGGATAATGCTGTCCTTCTCAAAATTGGACAGTTGTTTGGTATTAAATATTTCAGATTGATCCTTGACCTACACTTTATTAAATCCCCTCACATATTAGCAGCTTCCATCTAAGTACCCGTAATTTGCATGTATGGAGGATGTAGAAAGAATCAAGGCAATCAATAAGGTGCTTACGGCTTATTTTAGAGTGAATAAAGATCAAGATTCCGTTCCTGTCAAGGCGCTGATGCCTGATTTTATCAAAGCTGGGATATTCGTTGCTGACGAGAAGAATGGCCTTCCGATCCGAAAAATCCTCCGTACTTTGGATAAGGAAAATGCGCTGAAGAAGATTCCTCGTGTCCATGCGGAGCGCAAAGTAAAAGATGTCTATTGGTATTTTGTGAGGAAGGACGCACAGTTCGTACCTGATTCGGCAAATGATACTGGTATTTCCAAAAAGAAAAAGGCCAAGGTGGCTGTTGCCAATAGTGATAAAAACTACTTAACCGACCTATGCGATGAGCTTTTCCAGCTTGAGGCTTCTAGGCAGCACCGCTTTGACTTCCTACTGGGAGACGTGCACAAAGACGGCAAGACCCAAAGTACTTTGCCCGTGGATGTTTACTATGAACAACACAATTTGGTGATTGAAATCATGGAAAGCCGGGACATTGATCCGATTATCATCCGCGAAAAACCAAGCCGTAAGACGCTAGAGGCTGTGAAACGCTCGAAGCAAATCAAAGTCTACCAAGAGCGCAAGCGTAATGGACTTATCGCGAAGGAAATCGATCTTGTACTTGTCAAGACTAAAGACTTTGAGTGCAATGAGGAAAAGCACTTGATCAGAGACAAGGAGAAAGACTTTGCAGTATTGAAGGAGCTTCTTGCCGAGTATTTGGCGAAGTAAATCGCTTTAATTCATCGCCACCAAGTCTCTTTTCCAGAAGACATCTAATATGTTTTGAACTTCCGCAGCTTCATCATATCGTTCGAGCATATTGAGGGCTTTTATCTTACCGAGTAATGCTTTCGAGCGATTGGTTCTATTGGTCAGGCTGATCTCAAATTGCCCCAAAGCTTCTTCTGGACGGTCTTTGGTCAATAACCACTCTCCATATTGCTCGAAGGAAGGATAAGCGATTGCAGGTGGACCTGAGTCGTAGTTACTACTTGCCTCAAGTGCAGTGGCTTCTTTGAGATGTTGCTCGACATCTTCATCCTTTTCATTGAGCATGGCCAGTAAAGCTTCCATTTGGTGAATGACTACATTGGTTTTGGTAATGCCTTCCTCAGTAGGTGCATATCGGGTAGGACCAGCGCTGCACATGGCGATTCCTTTGTCGCCCACTACTAGTTTAGCAGCTTCTACCTGAAGCGAGAGTCCGTTGATTTCTTCTACTATCTGCAAAGCATCTTTGCTGTTGAAGGCCATCATGCTATTGAAGAAATGCTTCTGCGATTTGGCTTCCAAGCCCATCTTGCTATACTCGATATCTATCGGCGCAACATCATCTAGCCAATTGCCAGTCTCAACCAAAAACTCGTTTTGCATGTTGATTGTGTAGCCTTTGGAAGCCGTAGAGTCAGAATTGTAGCTGATAATGTCTCTCAGTAGCTTCTCTGCTTTACCGTATTCCCCCTGTTGCAAATAACCATAGTGCAGCCATGCCATGGAGTGGTAGCCTCTATCATTTCCGGTAAGGCCTTTGCGCTCAATCCTGTTAAGGCTCGCTTGGTAAGATTCTTCGTTGGAAGAGACCACCTCATTCCACATGCCTAACGCCACATAAATATGTGATGGCATATGCAAAGCGTGAGCTGCATCAGGCGCAACTTTAGCATATTCATTTGCGGCAAGCACAGCCTGCTTTGCGTGCTCAGGGTTGTCATTGGAGTGGATCATGTAATGGAGCGCTCCGGGGTGTGTTGGGTTTTCCTTCATGATACCAGCGGCTACTTCAGCAGATTTGTTAAGGTTCTCCTGATTGTCATAGTCTGCCCACATGAGCCCAAGCGCATAAAAGGCTGCGACTTCCAAATCTTTAGGATATTGCTCATAGAGGCTAGCCATGTGCGCTACATACTTTTCATTTCTTTCTTTCAGTTCGCCCTCACCAAAGAGCAACTCTATGCCTTCCCAAAAGTCACGCTCTATTCCTTCGGAGGCTTTCGCTAAACGCTCCTCTTTTGTAGCACCAAGCCTTGCCATCACTTCTCTTCCTTTTTCCACATTTTGGAGTCCCCAGAGTGCTTTGTAGTTGCACATGGACTCACCCCAGTAGGCCATTACTTCAGTACTATCTACTCTCTGCGCTTCGAGAAAAGCATCATTGGCATCATCATACTCGAAGCTGTGTAGCAATAGTAAACCTTTGTTAAAGCCTTCTTTAGCAGATTCAGAAACAGGGAATTGATAGTTGATATCTCCCAAAGTGTAACTCTCGGTTTGAGCTTCTTTAGGTTGGCTACAGCCAAAAAGAATGATTATGGCTAAAAAGGGTAGGGCAAAGTGTTTGAGCATAGCTATGGTATTTTACTTAAAGATAATTGAACCCAGACAAAGCATCGATTTTCGTTATTTTCTCTGGACGCATTCACGATTACTCTGTGTGCCTTTATTAGAATCGTTGGTAAAACTTCAATTCCCCATTTTCCTTAAATCACTCTGCCTTCGCTTGTTGCTTTGGCGTCCAGAGACCGGCCTATGTGTAACCCGATAGTTGCTCCGATTCCCAAACCCAATGCAATACCCATAGACTGATCAAGACTCGAGAAGAATATTATGCCAAGAAGAACGCCTAAAGTCGATCCTAAGCCCACACCCATTTTGGTGTAATACCCTTTGGTAATTAGGGAGAATGTATCAATCAATTTTTTCTCGAATGCATGGAAGGCGTTTCCGAAATGCTTTTTTCTATTCTTGGCAATAGATGATAATTGTAACCCATCAAGTTCCAATTCGATGGTTTGCATCTCATCTTTTGAGAATTCTCTTCTTTCCAACTGAGCGAGAACTTGAAGGAACTTTTGATAAATCTTGATTTCAGACTTTTTGGTGGTTTCGTTTTTTAACCTTTCAAAAAGGTTAGCTGCTTCTTGTAATTTCATAGTATTTAATGTTTTCTTGATTAGTGGCTCCAACCAAAAATCATTACATCTGGGGCTTATTTTTTTTAAAATAATATGCGTGATGCGCCTCAATCAGTAGCTTTTAGGCTTTCTATATCCGTGATGATTTCTTCTAGTTTCTTGAGAACGCGCCCATAGACCAGATTCAAATCAAATCTGTAAATCCTCCCAGCAAAGTATGCCAATAGGAGTATGATGATGAATGCTCCGATCAGTCCATACAAAGGGAAGCCAAATACGACTACCATATCGGGAAACTGGATTAGAAGCTCGGTGACCAATTTATCTCCAGGGACATCTCCACCAAATGGGCCGAACCAAAAACCTGCAACCATTGATAAAAATACCCAAGGATACATCACGCGAGCAATCTTGGTATTGATGGTTATCTGCTCTTTCATCCACTTATCAAAGGATGTGAGGTATTGGTAGCTGTTTACATTTTTATCAATTTTCTCTAAACCCTTCAGTAGTTTATAATTGATCACTACGAGGATATTCAGAATGATAAACATGCCAATACCTAGATATGGAATCTTTACTAGATAAGATGCCGGAAGGATGAAAATGGAGAAGGCAACTATTCCGATCAAATTTACTTTGAACATCCTCGTGAACTTGTCTACGATATGTACAGATTTTTTATTGTAAAGGTCATTTACCTTGGGAGCGATCAATGCGTCGCTGCTCAAAAAACCTTCTTTCCAAATTGTTTCAATTGACTTTTCCATCTAATATTTTCTTTAAGCGTTCCTTAATTCGTTTTATGCGCACCCCAATATTGTTGGCGCTGGTGCCTATGATATCAGCGATTTCCTGATAGGATTTCTCTTCCAGATAGAGTAGAATCACTCCTCTGTCCAATTCCGAAAGCTGCCTGATAGCATCGTAAAGTTGGGCGAGCGATTCATCAGCAAATGCCTTGCTATCCTCTGTTACCTCTTCCGGCAGGTAGTCCGATGCGAAATGCTGAGGATTGTTTTTCTTTTTCTTCAGTAACGTCAGGCAGACATTAAGGGTGAGTCGATACACCCAGGTAGACCACTCAGATTTTCCTTTGAAGCTCTCTTTGCTTTTCCAGATCTGTAAGGACACCTCCTGATAGTAGTCTTCAAAATCTTCTTGCGTATTGGTATATGCCCTGCAGATCTTGATAATAATCCCCGCATAGGGCAATATGGATGACGTATAAAAATCGCTGCTCACTACTTTTTTTCTTGTTTAGTGGCTAAAGTCGAAGATTATTACACTTGAATGAAATATTTGTGAAAAAACACACCAGTGATGTTTGTCTGTTCAGTTGAAATATCCGTCTGGAATATTCTTTGAGCTTATGCAAAAGCCGTCTGGGTCGCATAGTCTGGGTCGCACAGACTTTTGCCAATTTTAAAGATAAGTGAACTCAGATAAAGGACTGTTTCAGTGGGCCATTTGTGGATATGATTCTTCGGTTCCCTTTGGGTGCCTATTTAATCTTCTAGCGGCTCTTCCTGTGGTTTTTAGCAGTTGATGGCTCTTCGCTGCGAGGTATGTTTTGGATTTCAATAAGATTCTACTGTAAACTATTATTCCGTTTCCGAATAAAAACGAGACATAATCATGACGTGAGGCAAAGTAATAAGAGATACCAGCACAAAGAATAAGGTAACGAGTGGCCAACTCAGGTCCAACTGGACTGCTAAAAGAATGATGACGATTATCCCAACCCAACTGATGACTGTGTAGGGTGTCGCATTCCTGATCCAGGCACGCATCCCAAATCCTTTTTTGATCTCGCTTAGTTTCAGTAGTTGGAAGCTAGTCGCATCATAAGCATGCCATAAGGCAAAAAATACTGCAAATCCGACTAAAAGGGAGGTGTAGCTAGAGATGATATAAAGCATTGCCAACTCTATAGATTCTCTAATAAAAAGAGCGCGTGAGCTAAGAACTAATAGCAACAATAAAGGCAAGCCGAAAATACCGAGAATAAACAGGGCATAATTTTGAAAAAACTCAAATGTATCGATACCAATTAGGTAGGGAACGATCAACCCTTTTGTTTCAGTAAGATGAGGAAGGAAGAGCACCAATAATGCGCAACAGCCCCATAGGAAATACGTGAATCGCGCTATTCTGAGTTTATTTTTGTGAATCATGAGCTGAGCCTCACCGAAATGATAAGCAGATATGATCAGGAAAATCAAAAAAGCAAGACCATTAAAGAAGTACCATAAGGCCGCATAGGTCATCATGATGGACAAGTAGGCTCCAATAAACTTCCAAAGTGGCCATTTCTTCATCTTACTAACAGGCAGGTGCTGTACCAATAGGTGGTCAGTGGCGCCATGAGCAATACCCATGATGGCTATCAGCGCAAAAGCGAATACCAGCTCAAGCTTTGTATCGCCTATCAAGTAGAAGATCAGTAGGCTAGCGAACGTAATGATGCCTTTATGAAATAACGGCATTTCGTGTTCTTTTCATAAGTGTGCTCAAAAATGGTTGCCAAGGTAACTGACCTAAGATCATCATCTCTTCGGGCAAGGTTGTCTCTTCATCCAAAAATTTCAATACTCTGGCTATGGGTTGATTTTTGAATAGAAATTCCATTATTTTCTTTACCATAAGGGGTTGTTCCTTCATGATCTGCAGCAAGAGTGTATCATAAAAGTCAAACCTGCCTTTTTCTTGTATAGTCTCTGGATGGCCTAGTAGTTCCTGTATGATCGACTTTGCATGCTTCTGAACATTCATGAATGTATAGCCCGTAGTAGCTTTCGTGTCACCACCTACTGTACCAATCCTAAAAACCCTTTTGTGCGGTTTAGCATCGAATGGGTAGTTCGTCATAGGAATGTTACCCTTCTCTCGTTCGATGATGGTATAGGATGTTATTCCAAGCTCATCTAAGATGTAATTTTCTAATTCACTTTCGAATTTCACTTGGTTAAAATGAAAGTCTGTACTGAACTGAGTGTACTCCACTAAAGCCTCGTTTTCGGAATAAGGTAAAAAATACACGAAGCTTGGCGCTTCCTGTTGTGCAACTCGAAAATCCATCAAAATAGGCTTTTGGCGATCAAAAACTGGCTTTTCGGTTTGGATAGTCCATCCGACAAAATTTTGCGATAGCATAAGGATATCTGAAGGGATGGCCTTGGGCTTGGTAATACTATCTATGAGATACTCAGCATGATAGCTCTGATCTCCTGCTTGCACTGAGATCAAATGATCTTCATGGATGATAGCTGATACTTTTTCTTGGAGAAAAGTGATGCGCTTGTCTGCACGAATTTTATCGAAAACTTCCTGATAAAATTCCTTGCTATGGATCGTATAGTAAGTATAAGGAGCAATAGCTTCGAAACGCAAATAATCATCGGAGGCAAAACCTAACTCCGACCAATGTTGCTTTTGAGCACATTTATAAAAGGCATTGTTTTCAGTCCAAAAACTCCAGGTTCTATCATTGGTGTTTTTGGTATCATGATCTATGATCATGATAGAAGCAAAAGGAATCTCCGATGCTATGAGGTGGTGGATAAAACTTAAACCACCGAGCCCGGCTCCTGCAACAATGTAGTCGTAGATCATCTTTAATTATTAGAACTGGTCCGTGCTACTTGCGGAGGTTCCGGTAATCGATATTTGCTTGCATCTGATGCAAGGAGAGTATCACGAACCAGTTCTTTTTTTTTACTACTTAAGCGGCAGTTGATTTACTCTTTGATGCGATCGCTAAGCTGTAGATCACCAAGCCAAAACCAATCTTATTCACAGCATCACCGATGTTGTAGATTAGATCCATTGAAGCAAGAGGCAAAACTCCACGAAGAATACCGTCAGTTTCGATAGCCATATAACCGATAGGATAGATAGCCCATCCTACCAATACGAACCATCCAAGTGATTTGAACGCTTTTTGAAGTATTGGATCATTGGATCCATCAGCAAGCTTCTTAGCACTTCCGAGCCATATCTCGTATACAATACCTATGTAACCGAGCGTTGAAATCGCACCCCAAATGGCGCTACTTTCTCTGAAAACGGTTTCCCCAAGATATCCTGCTACGAGCATCCATAAAGAATAGGCGATCATTTTCCACATCAATCCAATCTTAGCACCGAATGCTTTCAGGATCAAATAGAATTCTACGCACATCAAAGGAACAGTTAAGGTCCAGTCAATGTATCGTAAGGCAGTTGGACTGTATCCGTTTTCAATCCAAAACTCTCGCATGTAGTAGTAATGCACTGCTGCGATAAATGTGATAAGGCCTGATACTAGAAGAGATGTCTTCCATTTGCCTTCTACGCTACTTCTTTCCATAAAAAAGAAGATAGTTGCGGCAGCCATAGCCATAGCCCCAACAAAAAAGGTGAATCCTACGTAATCATTAGGAAGCAGGGTGGCTGCCAAAAGAGAATTAAAATTGTTCATAGCATTTATAAGTTTGGTTATACGGGTGGTGAACACCCTGTTTTTTAATTTTGTTTAAAATATTCCCTCTATTCTTAAACAAATTGTAAAAATATTTTTCCTCACATCGTATTATTGACAAATTCCCATCAATCACGAAGATCTAGACCATTTTTTTATGGTGTCTAATACCATGGTTTGTATTTTCACAAACCTTTAGCATTTCGATTCGTGAGGACACGAACCGAGGCTTAGGGGGCTCAAGACATTAACCTTGGCTCAAGGTCTAAATAGGTTCAGACCATAATGTCCGAAGTGATCCTTGCCTAATAAACTATTCTCCCTTCATTCAAAAAAGGTTATTTTACAACCCAATCAAAAACCTACGATTATGCTGAAGAAAATTTTATTAGGATTAGGAGTACTTTTACTGGTTTTCGTGCTTTATGCTGTTTACGCCTTATTTATTGCTGCACCTGCAAGCCCTCCGGATGCAGTTTCCTATAGCGATCAGGGCATCAATATCAAAGTGGACTACAGCAGTCCCTATAGAAAAGACCGGTTACTTTTTGGTCCAGAGGAAGCAGGCGCATTGCAGCCTTTTGGAAAGTACTGGAGGCTTGGGGCCAATAAGCCAACAGAAATCACCTTCAATAAGGATATTCTTTTTGCGGGGCAGCCGCTAGCTGCAGGCAGCTATAGAATGTACGCTGTGCCTGGGAAGGAAGCTTTTCAAATTATCTTAAATAGCGAATTGGGTGCTTTCTTTGGTGCAGCTGAGCCAGATCCTGAATTGGATATTTTGAGCATAGATGCCCCAGTAACTATGAAAGGTGAGAATACTGAGCAATTCACCATTGGTTTCACCAGTGATTCTAAGGCCATTCAAATGAACTTCGATTGGGGACAAACTTCATTCAGCGTACCCATTACTAATCAATAGATTGTTATGAAAAAATGGTTCCTTATTCCTCTTTCAGTGTTGATCTTTCTTGGACTGACTTATTGGATTGTTGGCAAGATTCAATACCGGATGAACGTGATGGATGTGGAGGACTATGACCCCATTTCTACCTTAAAAGTCCCAGAAACAAAGCTGACCAAGGCTAAATTTCCTTTCGTAGATGTTCACAATCATCAATGGATTATGCCGATTCAGAATCTGGATAATCTGGTGGTAGAGATGGATTCCTTAAACATGGGGGTGATGGTCAATCTTAGTGGCTTCAGAGGTAAAGTGTTGGAGTGGTCATTGGACAATGTCAATGAAAAATACGGTAATCGTTTTGCACTTTTCCTCAATATCAATTTTGAAAATCTCGACGATGAAGGGTGGCCTGAAGAGCCACTGCGCATGCTTGAAGAAGCGGTGGACCAAGGCGTGAAAGGACTAAAGGTCTATAAGGGATTGGGTCTGACGGACAAGGACAATGAAGGCAATCGTATCGCAGTAGATGATGAACGATTGGATCCAATCTGGGCCAAATGTGGAGAGCTAGGGATACCCGTTTTGATTCACTCAGGGGAACCCAACTCTTTTTGGAAACCAAAGGATAAGAACAACGAACGCTGGTTGGAGCTGAAGCAATATCCAAGTCGCTACCGTGATCCTGAGGTACTACCTTCATTCGAAGAAATAATGGCCGAACAACACCGCGTTTTCAGAAAGCATCCTGGAACCAAATTCATTAATGCACATCTGGGTTGGTTTGGAAATGATCTGGCAAGACTAGGCGAGCTGTTTAATGAGTTGCCCAATGTTTACACCGAATTAGGAGCTGTGATTGCTGAACTTGGAAGACAACCTCGATTTGCCAGAGCTTGGATGATTCAATATCAGGATCGGGTGATGATGGGAAAGGATACCTATAAGATGGAAGAGTACTATACCTATTTTCGTATCCTGGAAACCGCCGATGAGTACTTTGACTACTACCGAAAACGTCATGCACATTGGAAAATGTATGGACTTGACCTTCCTGATTCCGTACTTCAAAAAGTATATTATCAAAATGCCCTGAAGGTAATTCCGGGTCTGGATCGGTCCTTATTTGAATGAAAGCAATCAGTCATTGCCTTAAGTAGATAGCCTCGTATTTATGTCAGGGAATACATCATCATGCAGTCAATTAAATCGGTCAGCATATGGAATAAAAGTCCTATTCCAATTATGTAGAACGGCTTACGAAAAAAGAGAAGTATCACATACACGATCATTGCATAGTATGTATGCAAAGGGTGAAAATTGATACTACACCTATCTGCTTGGAAAATTGGATTCGCAATCAAGTGGTCTACATCCACTAACATGGTAGCAATCATTATCAAATAGGCTTTTTCCCAATCTTTCCTAAAAAATGCATAAGCAATGAAAAATGGGATTCCTAAATGCAAAAAGTAGTGTATAAATGTCTGCATAACTACTTGTTATTAAACTGCTTCAAAGTTGTTTCTTTTACTGAGGTTTGAACCTCACTTTTGCCCATTCCGTAGTTGGTGCGAGCTTTTAGCTCGTATCCATACCTTCAACAACTTAAAGTCCGAGTAAAAGCTCTAACTAGCGGAACGAACACGCTCAGGCCAGCTGGGGGAGTTTCTTTATTAAACCCAAATTATGCATTTGGCATAATTTGCGCGAAGCGCAGACGAAAGCTTTGCTTTGTCAGGGTTAACCCTGACAAAAACTTCATGTTTATGAAGTTTTTCGTCATTATGCGATAGAATATTTTTCTTAAATTTTAAAATTATTCTATTGCATAATCCGGGTTAAACTTCGGAGCGCCAATCACCAAAAATCCAATTTCCCGGAGAATCAGAGTCTTCGGAAAGCAGAAATTCACGAAACGCATTGATCAATTCTCTCAAAGAAATAGTACCATCCTTATTGGTATCAAGTTTATCAAATGCCTGATCTATATAATGTTGATCAATGTTATATATCTGAAACATATTAGCATATTCTTTTCTGGAAATCATCTTATCGTTATTTTGGTCGAAAAGCATAAATATATAAGCTGAGGTATGCATTACATATTTATTAGCATAACCTGTTTCTTCAATTCTCAGGAAGAAGTTTAACCATTCCGAACGATCAATATTAACGCCTTGTTTGCCCATGTCCTGAACGAGCTGCACGTAAAACCTTGTAGCTTTAAACCTCATGGTGATGAGTGCCTCTCTTTGACTTTGTAAAGCCTCTCCGATTTTATCTGCAACCATTATGAAATCATCGGATTGGATCACGCCGTTTTTGTTGGTATCCAATATGTCAAAAAAGAAAAGTAACTTTTTTGAACGTATATCTTTTTGTGGCATCTAAAATCTATTTTCCTCGGAAATAAAAATAGTGGAAAAGATCCCTAATTCCAGCATTCTACATAAAAAGTCGGAAATTCATAGGGTTTAATATCGTTGCAAGGAGACAATTGTTTTAAGTCCCCAGACCAGCTGGATGGAGAGATTGATTCGTTAGGACACGAACCATGGCGAAATAAGTAATATGATGTTTGATGTCTTGTGTATTGATTTGAAACATCAAAAGATTGTAACTTAGAGATAATCTTCATTCAAATTAAACGAACAAGCCTAATCTTATGAGATCAATAGAAGAATTATTGCAAATATTGGTTCAACTTTCCATTGCTGATAATGAGTTTGCGAAAGAGGAACAAAATTATATAGTGGAAATAGGTATTGCAGGTGGTCTCACCAAAGAGGAGATTGAGGTAATCGTTTCGGGAGCTTATGAAGCTAAAGATCTCAAGAGTCTTCCGTCTAAAGACCGGTTATCATATATGGCAAATCTAATCCAGCTCATGAAAGTGGACGGTAAAGTGCGTAGAAGTGAAATTGCATTTTGCGAGAAAGTGGCGGTTAGTTTGGGTTATTTACCAAGCGTTGTTGCTGATATGTCACAATATGTCTATGCCAATCCCCAAATGATTAATCATGCGAAATTGGAGGAAATAGCTAAGGCGAATTCTATTCACAAAGATTAATTCCGCCACTGGTGCGAGCTTTTAACTCCCATCCATACCTTCAACAATTTAAAGTCCCAGCTACAAGCTCGAACTAGCACAAAGAACATGCTCAGACCAGCTGGGATTGAAAAGCATGCTCATTTTGACTGTTACTTTCCGTCAGCATTTATTCTTTATTGGTCTCCAACACTTCATCAGCAACGAATTCTATTGAATTGTCAGTATTCTTATCGAGGGCTTCAATAAATGCGTTTTTAAATATGCTGATTATTGATGGCCACACTTTTGATTTCACGTTATTCAAATCACCATGCAGCGGAACTTTCAATGCAAACTGGTCTTTCTTTTGATTGGAGAATACCTCAACTGAAAGCCCTACAAATGATTGCCAAATCAAATTAAGTGGCGCCTGCTTATCGGTTTTCCAATTGACAATTTGCATGTCTTGTATGATAGGCTTGGCATATCCTGTCAGCTGACCACTATCGATTTTCAACTCGGAGTACAAGTCGAAAGTGCCTTTTTCAACGTCTATCTTACTATAGGCCTGGAAGAAATCATTAAGTGCAGGAAGGTTGACTTTTTCAAATTTCAGTTCCATATCAAGATCGGGCACCTCCTTTAGGATGTTGATGTCAGCAACGATCGTAAGTTGTCCATCACCAATTGAGACAGCAGTGGCGTTAATTTTAGAGGGGAGCAACACACTTTGTTTGTAAGCATTGCTGATGTTAGTAGCAAGTAAATCACATTGCCTCAAGTGCAAGTTGACTTTTGGCTCTGTGGTGAAATCATAGAAGAGGATCGAGCCGTTGATAATTTCAAACCTGTTGATTTGTAAAGGCATCAGTCGTTTTAGTGGTATGGTCCAATCGACATCCACACCCGTTTGATTGGTTGTTTTACCTTCAGTATTTTCCTGATCTCCTCCTATAAAATTAATAGCAGGCTTGTTGAGTATTATTTCACCAACCAGCTTGCCCTTAAAAATGGCTGGCCATTCAATGGATAAGTCTGCAATTGGAATCTCAATAAACGGAATTTTTCTGCTGCCTTCTATCCAAAAAAGGTTTAATTCTTTGATCACATAGGCACCCCGATACAAGTGAATGTCTACTCCCTCAATGGAGCCGTTATATTCGGGTATTTCTGACAATACTTTATTGACAGATCTTGTGACGAAATAAGGAAGCATCAGGCGGGCGACTAATAGGAGCAGTACCACGCTTCCAATGACGATATAGGTCTTTTTCCATCTTTTGAGTTTCATTTCTTAATGTTTTTAAGTGGATCACCATCACTGGGTATTTCTACGATCTTAAACTTGACAGCATGTTCATAGGGCTCTATTGGCTTACCAAATTTGGCGGCATATTCATAAGTGAGTTCAGCTCCAAAAAGAAAAATAATGGTTGAGAAATAAACCCAGAAAAGAATCACTACGAACGACCCTGCTGCACCATAGGCTGAGTGAATGCCGCTATTGCCTAAGTATAAACCAATTAAATATTTGCCTGCGGTAAAAAGAAGGGCGGTGATAAAGGAGCCAACCCAAAGATCCCTCCACCGAATTTTGGCATCAGGAAGCACCCTGAAAAGTAGTGCAAAAATGAAAGTAATGATCAATAATGAAACAACGAGATTGACAGCTGTTATCAGGTAAGTCATGGTTCCATCCAGGATCTCTGAGATAAGATTTCGAAAAATCGCGAGAAGGGCATCTACGAGCAAGGAGACCAGCAATACAAACCCAAAGCTCATCACCATGGCAAATGACAATAGTCTGTTGATAATAAACTTCAGCCAACTCTTTTGTGGCTTAGGCTTGACACCCCAAAGATGATTCAAACTAGACTGAAGGGCTACAAAGACAGTGGTAGCACTAAAAATCAAGGTAGCTAATCCAATGATACCCGCTGTTACACTATTAGTTTCACGGGTGGAATTTTGAATAATTTGCTCTATCTCCTGAGCACTCCCGTTCCCTATTAAGCCCTTAAATTGTTGCAAGAGTTCATCCTGTACAAGCTGTTCCTCGAAAAATAGGGAAGCAAGTGAAAGCGCAATGATCAGTATGGCGGGTAATGAAAAAATGGTTGAAAAGGCAATGGCTGCAGCGTGAGAAAACGAATCGTGTTCTAGAAAATGAGCGAAGGTGTTTTTGGTGAAAACCCAGTAAGTATGGAAATATTTGCGCATATCTATGAATACAAAGGTCTCCAGATGTGGAATCGGTCTTGCAGTTATTTATAACAATGAAAATAATGGTTCTAACAATCTAATTTGGGGAAGAGGTTGCTGAGTAAACTTTATCCGCTATCATTTGGGCTCAGCAAGGTCGCCCAAAACTTCAAGCGTAACCAATCGATACTTTTCATCTGGAATAATATCTATGATAACCGTACGGTTATAAAAATGACTCTCTGGCAATTTATTATCAAACGGAGCATATTTTAAGTCTTCACCAAACCCGTGGACTAAAAGTTTGATATCGGTTTTTCCAGCATCTGAAAGGCCTTTTTCTAATATTTTCTGAACATCATTAGCTCTGGCTATGGATAATTCCATGTTATGTGCTACTCCACCAATAATGTCTGTAAAGCCCTGAATTACGACTGTGTCTCCTGATTGAATCTTTGGGATCACAATATTTACAAGGTAATTTTCATAATGAGATATTAATCGCGAGTCATCAAATTCAAATATGATACTGAATCTGGTCACTTCAGGCATGATGGGTGGTACATAGATTGCCAGATGTAAAGAAGTATCTTTCTTTATAATCCCGCCTGACTTGGTTTGCCCTGTCATCGTCACCTTGTAGGTGTTCATGGCGCTTTTACCCAATAGGATTTTTTCTTCTATGTCCATCATATCTGCCGTAAATGGACCTAAATGTTGAACTTCTCCTTGCTCATTCACAAGTTCCAGTTCCCATGATGTAAGTGTTTTTTCCGCTCCTACTACATTGAAACATACAAGACGATCATGTGCTGATTCTTGTGCTGTGACCATTTCTACTGGCTTCAAAGGAACATCGTATGTGCCACTATGAAATTCCATCAACAAGATAGGCGAGGCACTTTCAACCGATACTCTCTCGGCTTCTTCTTGAAGATGCGCAAGTTCAAGTACGCCAAACCGTGTTTCTGAAGGGATTTTCGGTTCAATACGACCTTCGATGAGAATCCTGGATGCATCGATTCCAAATATGTTCACTAGGTATATTTGACACGATTCGGCCATTGCAAGGGCGTGTTCAGTCCCCTTATCTGAGGATCCTACCAGCTTAATGGATGATAATGGATTTTTGCCCATCCGATCACCCAAAATATTCAGAATATTGTAATAGACAATCATTTGGCGGGCCGAACGACCACTATCAGTCAAAGGAGCTGTGCTTTCAAGATGGTCTTCTTTAAAGTTCGTCACCTGCTCTTTACTGAGTAAAACATATCGTTCGGGTATCTCTGTAGAGCTTGGTTCAAAGAATATATAATTCCTAAGAGGAAAATACTCCCTTAAGCCAACCTTAACAGGAATATGCACGGGCACTTTGACTATAAACTCCACGTCTTCAGGCTCCAAAATATCAAAAGAATAAATATCGTCACCTCCACTGCCTCCAGGTCTATCTGATGAGAAATATCCTTTACTCAATTTGTTATTTACAATGAATGCAAAATCATCATATTGTGTATTGATGGGTGCCCCCAGATTGGTCACAGGTCCAAACCCTGATTCATTCATCAAGCAAGTGAATACATCTAGCCCTCCAAGGCCAAATTGTCCATTGGAAGAGAAATAGAAGTTGTTACTTTCTTCTTCTAGAAAGGGAAACATTTCATCTTCCTCAGTATTGAGCTGGTTGCCTAAGTTTTCTTCTTTGCCCCACACTCCGGCTGAGTCTCTAGTAATTCTATAAAGATCAGTTCCGCCTATGCCTCCGGGCATATCACTTGTGAAATACATGGTTCTCCCATCAGCTGTCAGATGTGGTTGTCCCACGGAGTATTTAGGATTATTAAGAATAAAAGGTTCTGGATCAGACCACAAATCGTCAATGTAGTTACTTAACCAAATCTGAAGCTCAATCACCTTATCCTTTTTCTTATAATCATAATTGTTTTGTGTGTAGGCTATTTGGGTTCCGTCATGGTTAAAACTTACCGGACCATCATGTAGTTTGCCATTCATTTTTAAATTAAAAATCTCTGGGCTTTTTAGTTGGCCAGAATCGATTTCTGAACTGTAGATGCTCCAGTAAGGCATTCTTGTCCAGCTGTATTCTCTCACAAAGATTCGGGATTTAGATCTGGTCGACGCAAATACGATTTTATCTTTATAGTAACTGGATCCAAAATCGAGGGATTCACTGTTAACAGATAAGTGCTGAATTTTATATTTCGAATGATCCTTTAACAATGCTGGTAATAAAGATTTATTGGCTAAATAATCTTTGGATCTCAAATTATCCGGTTTTGATTCGGCAAATTTATCCATCCATTTCTCTGCTTCATCATATCTACCATTAGACTTGAGCACCATTGCATAGTTGTAATAATCTTCAGGTAAAATATCTTTCCCGTCGGTTATTAATTTTAGATACGCAGCTTCAGATTGGACGTTTTGACCAATATGGCTGTAGTTCTCCGCCAGATTTCGCTGACCTCCTGTTGTCAATTGATTCGCTCGATTGTATTTATCAATGGATTTGTGAAATGAGTAATTGAAAGCGTATTTATCTCCTTTTATCTCTTTGTGTGATTTCTCTTGCGCAAAGACATTTTGGCCAAACCCGATAAATATGATGAAGAGTATAAGTAATTCTTTCATGACGGTTTTTTTTAAGAGGTTTAAAAATATCTTGGGGAGTGAATTTGTCTTTTGTTAGAAAAGATAAAATCATATCTCAGCATTATTTCGTGAGTTCCCTGGTTATAAACAGTTGTTGTGAGACCATAGGAAAAATCGTATGAATAACCAAAGTGCAATTGTTCTGTAATATCCAATCCTACTAAAACTCCCATGGAATCTCCTGTGCGCCACATGCCACCAAGTATGAACTTTTTCATGAAGATAAAGGAGGCTGTAATGTCAGCTTGAATGGGTGCAGCCTGTGTTACTTTAATAAGTGTTGTGGGTTTTAATGCCAACGACTCAGTTAATCGAAGGATGGTACCAGCGATTACATAGTATTGTCTTCGTTCATTTCCTAATACGGTAATTTGATCTACCTGATTTAAAGTTGAATATTTGTTTTCGACCAAATAAGGGCTCGAAATACCCGCATAAAAACGCTCTCTCGAATAATACACACCTAAACCAAAATTGGGTGTCATATAATTGCTGAAGTTGTTCTGAAACGTAGGATCAACAGGCATATCCAAATTAAGGTTATCAAAATTGGCTTGAAACATATTCAACCCCGCACCTAATCCAAATGCTAACTTCGATTTAGATGTTAATCTCATAATATATGAATAATATAAAAATGCTGATGTATTGTTGGTTGGACCGATTTTATCATTCACTACAGATAGCCCGAGACCTATGTGCTCATTTTCTAAAGGTGTATGCACAGTCAAGGTTTGAGTTACTGGAGCACCTTCAAAGCCTACCCATTGCGAACGATGGAGTGCCGTCACTGTTAATGCATCTCTACTTCCAGCATAAGCCGGATTTACAGATAGCATATTATACATATAATGAGTGAATGCCGGGAGTTGTTGAGCACTGATGGATAAGCTCCCTAATGTTAAGGTCATTGCTGCTAGTATATTTATAAAGAGTTTCATAATAAGTGATTTATTTTTTCGCCTTACTGGTTCATTTTTTAATATAAACGTAACTTCTATAGACCTCAGAGCCATCACCCAAATCCAGTATACAGAAGTAGGTACCATCGGGCAATTGATCTCCTCCTACTAGTAAACCAAAATCCGATGTGCCATCCCAAGTATTTTGGTAAGGACTAGATTTGAATACTTTATTCCCCCATCGGTTATAAATTACCATGGTATTATTGGGGTAATGCTCAATTCCTCTGATGACAAATTTGTCGTTGATTCCATCATTGTTTGGAGAGAATCCTTTTGGAATATTAAAATCACATTCAGATTCGGCAATTGAAATTATTAAAGGATCCGAAGTACATCCTGCAGCATTGGTAACTGTGAAATTGTATGTCGTGGCAGCCAAACCGGATAGGATGGTACTTGAGGTTGAACCTGTTATTGCGCCTGGGTTAATTATCCAGTTTCCTGTAGGTAACCCACTTAAAACAACACTTCCAGTTGCAACCGTACAGCTAGGCTGTGTGATGGTGCCTAATGTAGGAGCTGATGGTAAACCCAATGCTGCATTGATGACAACATCAGCTGATGCTCCTGAAGTACATCCGGCTGCATTGGTGACAGTATAAGAGTAAGTGCCAGCGGATAAGCTGGAAAGGGTAATACTTGCAGTTGAACCTGTTATTGCTCCTGGATTGATTGTCCAGTTTCCAGTTGGTAATCCGCTTAATACTATGCTTCCTGTTGCTGTTGCACAAGTTGGTTGTGTTATTGTTGCAATAGGTGGCAGTGCCGGTGTTACAGGCTGCGCCTCAATGACAATATCTACTGATTCTACTGAAATACAACCCGCTGCATTGGTAACTGTATAATTAAATGTTGTACCTGCAGCTAATCCTGATAGGGTAGTACTTGCAGTTGAACCTGCAATTGCTCCTGGATTAATGATCCAGCTTCCAGTTGGTAATCCGCTTAATACTACGCTTCCTGT
>JBLIFO010000002.1:0-40831 GCA_047633875.1 Marinoscillum sp.
CATGTAAAGAATAACGTGTCGCCAGAGTAGATTCACCTCCGATAAAAGAGACATTGTTTTGAAGCAAATTGTGCATCGCATATCCAAACCACCAGTTTTCACCAAAAGCCAAAATTCCACCGGCTATATCGAAATAGTTGATCATATTGTCAACAGCTAGTGGTTCAGAGGTGCCGCCTGAGACATTGCCATCCGTATCCAATTGGTCAGAGAATAGGAAGCGCGAAAAATCTAAACCTTGTGTGGTATATGATCCTTGCAAGGCGGGCTTTATAGTGATATTCTTATTTACAGAGAAATTATAACTCACCGGAAGGGCGATGGTCTTTAATGTGAATCCTGAGTAGTCATCCTCATCAGACAAAAACATAAGCCCACTACTCAGTGAAAAGTCCTTGATATAATAATCCCCATAAGCTGAGAAAGTACGGTAAGAGGATTCATTCGTATTCCCTTGTCTTCGCAAGTTTGTTCCTACTCTAGCCGCTCCGGTAGCACCCGTAAAACTGGGATTTAAATGAATTGGAGCATTGTAGAACTGTGTGAACCTTACATCCTGCGCGTATGCAGAGGAGTACGTTGCTACTACAGAGATAGCCACTAAGAAGAATTTTTTCATTGAAGTCGTATTACACCTTAAAATGAGGAGTCTTTATCAGAAATGATAGGTTCATTTCAAGAAAGCAACACCTTCGATTAATCAGCAATTTCGGAAATCTTCACCAAACGATAAATACCTATTTCTAGGTATTCTGATCTGATTTTTTTTAATATTCCTGCAGCAGAACCTTCCAAGCGGCGATGATGTTATTCTCTAGTAAATATTTTTTTGCTAGAAGGTGAAGCTCTTCAATTACACTATCAGTATTCAAATCCATGTCTTGAATAATAGCACTCACTTCTGGTTCTGCACTGAATTCTTCAATTTCCTCTTCTGTAGGTAATTGGGCAACCCCACCTAATCTTCCCAAATCATTACCGGAGAGAATATGGCTATTTCGGATGCTTTTGGGTATTTGGTCAAACCCTATCCCATGATCTCGACCCGGCTTGTCAATGGTAAATAGACTATCGCCAGAAGCGCGCGAATACCAAGCACCACCAAGTCTAGCCACTGCATCTAGTTTATGCGGATCTATAGAGCCATCTGTGAAAATATCTTCAGATAAATGCGCCGCAATCACTTCACAGATAACCAAATTTCCCGCACCTCCATTTTCACCTAAAGACTTTACCTCCAACACTTTGCACTCATAAGAAGCTGGAGATTCCCCAACATAAGGCGGACGTATTTGAGCAGATTTCAGAGCAGTAAATCCCGCTTTCGCAAACTCATTCACCCCAGTTTCATACTCCGTACTTGCCAATGACATCTGCTCCACCATGCCATAATTGACAATGCTAATTGCCACTTCTGGGATCTTAAGGACATTTTCTAAAGTATGCTTTGAGGTATTGTCTCTTACCCGCCTTGCTGGCGAAAAAATCATAATTGGAGGATTGGCACTGAAAACATTGAAAAAAGAAAACGGGCTTAAGTTTACTTCACCATTCTCATTTACCGTACTCGCAAAAGCAATAGGTCGAGGAGCGACTGTTCCGAGCAGTATTTGGTGAAACTCGGCAGTACTTACATCACTAGGTTTGATGGTTTTCATAATGCGACTATTTGCTTGAGAGTACTTTGTTCTTCACTTCTCCAAAACCTATTCTCAGTCCATCCTTTTCAGCATAGCCTCGCATGGTTACTGTGTCACCATCATTGATAAACTTTCGTTCTGTTCCGTCAGGCATCCCCACGGGTTTAGTACCTTTCCAAGCTAATTCAAGCATACTTCCATAGCTATCAGGCGTTGGGCCACTTATAGTGCCACTTGCATATAAATCCCCAACTTGTATGTTGCAGCCATTGATTGTATGATGCGCAAGCTGCTGGTTTACATTCCAATACATGTGTTTGAAATTGGAACGTGACACAACTAATTCTTCACTTCCCTCAGGCTGGACAGCCACTTCAAGATTGATATCAAAATTCCTATTGCCAGATACTTTCAAGTAATCAAGGACCTCAGGATCTTGTGCTACTCCAGCTACTCTGAATATTTGCAACGCTTCTAAAGTCACAATCCAGGGAGACATGGTAGAGATGAAATTCTTAGCTAAAAATGGCCCTAACGGGACATATTCCCATTTTTGAATATCTCTTGCAGACCAGTCATTGAACAGTACGAAACCAAAAATATGGTCATCCACCTCCTCCGTAGATATGGAAGAACCCAGAGCATTGGCCTTACCAGTGATAAAGCCCATTTCTAGTTCAAAATCTAAGCGTTTTGTTGGGCCAAAGCTAGGTTTACCCTCTGGAGTTTCTTGGGTCTGACCTTTAGGCCTATGGAAATCTGTACCAGAAACAGTAATACTACTTGCTCTTCCATGATAACCAACTGGGATGTGTTTCCAATTTGGCAGCAATGCATTATCGGGATCTCTAAACATGCAGCCAACATTGTATGCATGTTGCTCACTGGAGTAAAAATCTGTGTAATCTCCGATGCGAACCGGCAGTAGCATGGTAACCTGATCCACTGGTTTAAATACGCTTTCGCGATTTGGATGATTTTGAAGTTCCGTATTGCCTCTGCTCAATAATTTAGCGAGTCTTTCACGCACGCCATTGGTCACATGCTTACCAAGCCCAATGAAATCATTCAGAACAGAATTTTCAAAAATCTGCTCCGGAAGATCAATGCCTTTCAATAAGCCAAGACCTTGGAGTACAGCTAAATCGATGACTTGATCGCCAATGATTGAGACCGCTGAGACACGGCCTTTGTAATCGCAGATACCAAAAGGTAAATTTTGAATGGGGAAATCACTATTATCAGTGACAGCAATCCAAGATTTCAATGAAGGGTCAATGTTGCTAAACATAGGGGTGTTATTTATTTGACTACAATGATACTCCGCTTACCTCCCCATTCAAAAAAAGAACTTAGAAATTGCCCTGAGCTACCAAAATCGCCTCGAGTATTCCATTTGGTAATTCAAATCCAGCAAAAAATACACCTACTCCGAATACTTTAGACGAGTCCTTAACCACAGATAATGCCATTGGTAAGAAACTTACTGACATCATAGAGTAAGTAGCTGCGAATAGAATGGTAAGTACCATTAGGATGTAGTAGTTAGATGACAAGTAGATTCCACCTATAATGGCGAATGATGCCAAAATACTCAGGAGGATCGTGAAATAAATAGCCCGCGACTCGGCGAATTTGCTCAATGGCAAAGACAAAATAGCCACCAATGCTAAGATCAAAGAAACCGCGCCACTACCTGATACTCCAAAAAGGTGGAAGTTTCTTGCTTCAAACCATTCTGGGAACATGTTGAAAAGTATTGTAGTAGCCAGTCCTAATGCCGTACCCAAAACAAATGCATAAGTATAATCTGATTTCGCCAATTCTGTTTTCTTAGGTACATCCTTTACGATATTGGTATTGTTTTTCATAAGCAAGCCGCTGAGGAAAACAGCCACTCCACCTACTACAAATGTCAGTGGTGCACCTAGAAAATCAATGATATCTACAATCACTGGTTCAATTGCATAAAGCAGTCCATAAACAATTGTCAACATGGCCATGGCTGTAGGAAGCCTATTTGCAGGTACAAAAATCTCCACAGTTGAAATAGCTGGACTTGTAAATAAGGCCATTGAAAACAACCAAAGCGTGATCAAACCAGGGAGTATCCATCTAAAAATCGGACCTGGATCTGTAAATAGCGTAAAGGCAGTTGCCATGAAAATCATCGCTGCGAAGCTTACGCCTGCAGATATCAATGGCAATCTTTTTCCATGGGACACTCTAAATCTATCACCCAGTTTCCCCGCAATCATCGGGGTAATTACCATGATAATGCCCTGAACAATAAACAAGAAAAGCGTGAGATCTGTAAAGTTATAATTCTGCAGTAGTTGCGGCTGGTAATTATAATATGCAATCCAACCTATTATCACTGAGGCGTAAAGTAAAGTCAAACTGAGGAGCTGTTTCCAAAGGACTTTGTGTGCTACAACATTGTTCTCGTCTAGTGCGATTGAAGAATTTTGAAAATCCATAAAAGTAAATGTTGATTGGTTTTAGATATTATAACTACGAAGTGAACAAGCTACTTGGATTTTTAATGTTACAATATTTACTGTTAAGCTATTTTTTAATGTTTTGTATCATGTCCATTGACATACCCTTTGAATGAATCGATTAACTTTGCCGTCTTTATAGAAACACGCAATTCTTCGAAGCAATTTTGATGGAAATATCTACGAAATACGATCCTATTCAGACTGAGGATAAATGGTACAGCGTTTGGTTGGCCAAGGGCTTTTTTAAAGCCAAAGTAAACCCAGATAAAACGCCTTACTCCATCGTCATTCCGCCACCAAACGTGACTGGCGTGCTGCATATGGGCCATATGCTCAATAATACCATTCAGGATATATTGATCAGAAAAGCCCGTATGGAAGGTAAAGAAGCATGCTGGGTGCCTGGTACCGACCATGCATCTATTGCTACAGAAGCTAAAGTTGTAGCCATGCTTCGTGAGAAGGGTATCAAAAAAAGTGATCTCACAAGAGATGAGTTTTTGAAGTATGCCTGGGAATGGAAAGAAAAATATGGTGGTATCATCCTAGAACAGCTCAAGAAGCTGGGTGCTTCATGTGATTGGGACCGTACGTCCTTTACCATGGATCCAGATTATTACAAAGCTGTAATCTACGTATTCTTAGATCTTCATAAGAAAGGTTATATCTATCGCGGATTGCGCATGATCAACTGGGACTGTGAAGCACAAACTGCGGTTTCAAATGAAGAAGTGATCTACAAAGAGGGGGGTGAGCAAGCCACACTCTACTATGTAAAATATCAGATAAAGGACTCAGCGGACTTTGTAACCATTGCCACGGTAAGGCCTGAGACTATTTTAGGAGATGCTGCAATAGCCGTAAATCCAAACGATCCACGCAATGCACACTTGATCGGGAAACACGCAATAGTTCCTTTCGTAAATCGTGAAATTCCTATCATCGGTGATGAATATGTAGAGTTGGACTTTGGTACTGGTTGCCTTAAAGTAACTCCCGCACACGACACGAATGATTATGAAATCGGTCAGCGTCATGATTTGGAAGTGATAGACACAATTAATTCAGACGGTACACTAAATGAGGCTTGCGGTATTCCAAAATTTGTTGGAGTAGATAGATTTCAAGTTCGCAAGCTGATAGTGAAAGACTTGAAAGAGCATGAAATGCTCGTGAAAGAAGAAAATTTCACAACTCGCATTGGTCGATCAGAACGTACCAATACAGTAGTCGAGCCTAAACTTTCGCTTCAGTGGTTCATCAATATGAAAGACATTTCCCGCACTGCACATCGTGTGGTAATGGAAGATGAGATCTTGCTTTACCCTCCAAAATTCAAAAACACTTACAACCATTGGATGGAGAATGTGCGCGACTGGTGTATTTCGAGACAGCTTTGGTGGGGTCAGAGAATCCCAGCGTATTACTTTGGTGAAGGTGAAGAAGATTATGTGGTAGCAGCTACTGCTGAAGAAGCATTGAAGTTGGCTATTGACAAATCAGGCAAAGCCTTAACAGAGGCTGACTTGAAGCAAGACGAGGATGTATTGGACACTTGGGCGTCTTCTTGGCTATTTCCATTGGCCGTGTTTGATGGCTTCAATGAGGAAACTTTTGATAAGGAAACTGGAAAGATCATAAACGGCAAAAACGCCGAACTGGACTACTTCTACCCTACTGATACTTTGGTGACTGCACCAGAGATTCTATTCTTCTGGGTAGCACGAATGATCATAGCTGGGTATGAATACAAAGGAGAAAAGCCTTTCAAAAATGTATACCTAACGGGAATCGTGCGTGACAAGCAGCGACGCAAAATGTCCAAGTCATTGGGTAATTCACCAGATCCGCTTGATCTGATTAAGCAATATGGTGCTGATGGTGTACGTACAGGGATGCTTTTCTCCTCTCCTGCTGGCAATGATTTGCTTTTTGATGAGAAACTCGTAGAGCAAGGCCGAAACTTTGCCAACAAAATATGGAATGCTTTCCGCTTAGTTAAAGGTTGGGAAATCACTGATACAGCCCAACCAAAAGCGAATGCACTAGCAATTGAATGGTACGAAAACCGCTTCAATGAGGCACTGGTAGAGATGGAGGATCATTTCTCTAAATACCGTCTCTCTGATGCTTTGATGACGGTTTACAAACTGGTATGGAATGACTTCTGTAGCTGGTATCTCGAGTGGATCAAGCCAGAATATGAAAAGCCAATCGATCGGGCTACGCTGGAAGCGACGGTTGATTTCTTTGAAAAAACCATTGCGGTACTTCATCCTTTCATGCCATTTATTACAGAAGAGATTTGGCACAGCCTAGCCGAGCGTGAAGACAATGACTGTCTTATAGTCTCTCAATGGCCACAACCAAAGTCTTTTGATGAGAAGATGCTGAAGTCAGGTGCGTTGCTATTCGAAATCATCTCGAATGTGAGAAACCTAAGAAGTAGCAAGGGAATCTCGCCACGTGAAGCATTGGAATTACAGGTGAAAACATCTAATTCAGCTGCTATATCGCCTATTATTGAATCAATAGAGAAGATGGCGAATGTATCAGCTGTCAACTTCACGGAGGAAATACCTGACAACTGCTTCAGCTTTGTTCATGAAAGCCATGAGTTTTTCGTGCCTGTTACAGAAGAAATAGATGTAGAAGCAGAACGAGAGAAATTGACGCAGGAATTGGCTTACACTAAAGGGTTCAAAACTTCGGTAGAGAAGAAACTCAGCAACGAGCGCTTTGTAAGTGGAGCACCTGAGGCTGTTGTGGCAACTGAAAAGAAGAAGCTGGCAGACGCTGAAGCCAAGATTGCTTCATTGGAAGCAAGTATTGCATCGCTCGGTTAAATCCGAGCGGCTGCAAGTAGTTTTAGGTCTTTGAAAGTAACATTAAACTTTCTGGCTAAATGCTCCTTGCAAACACTTCCTCTATAAGCGTATACGCCGTTCATAAACCACTCGTGCTTAAAAATCATATCATCTACTCCTCCGGCATCTCCGATGTTTCGGAGGATCGGGGTGAAGATATTTGAGATAGCAATGGAGGCTGTCCTCGACACTCTAGACGCAATATTTGGAACACAATAGTGTATAACGTCATGCTTTATAAAGGTTGGCTTTTTGTGGGTGGTTGGTTCACTAGTTTCTATACAACCACCTTGATCTATACTCACATCGAGCACGATTGATCCAGGCTTCATACTACTGATCATATGTTCCGTGATCACACATTTATTCTTACCATTTTCAGTACGAATAGCACCTATTAATACGTCAGCTTTACTTACCGCTTCCTTCAGCTGCGTATTATCAATGGTAGAAGTATGGATCTGATGACCCAGTGCATGTTTGATTCGTCTGAGTTTGTAGATATGGTCATCAAATATTTTGATATCAACTCCTAGACCTATACACGCTCTGGCTGCATACTCGCTCACTGTGCCTGCTCCAAGGATCACCACTTGAGTGGGTGGCACACCTGATATTCCACCAAGGATTATTCCTTGCCCGCCGCTGGTATTACTCAGAAGCTCTGCCGCAATTAGCATGGCGGTACTGCCAGCTATTTCGCTCATGGCGCGCACTAAAGGCAATCCACCTACTTTGTCTTCTATGAACTCATAGGCAATTGCCGTTATCTTCTTTCGATTAATGGCGTGGATATACTCTACAGTCTGTCTACCCGACTGGAAGGCGCTCACCAGAGTAGCACCTTGATTCATGTAGCTGATCTCATCCAAAGTTGGAGGTGCTACTTTCAGTATGATATTGGCTTTATATACTTCCTCCGCGCTGCTTACCAACTTGGCGCCAGCTTCACTATAGAGATTATCAGAAAAGTTGGCTGTCTTGCCAGCACCTTTTTGCACCCAAACTTCATGACCATTGGAAACCAATACTTCCACAGACTCTGGCTTGAGAGTCACTCTACTTTCGTGAATAGAGTTCTCTTTCGGTACTCCTATAAAAAGTGATTTTATAGATTTCCTGATCTTTGCAGGTGCTTCCTGAGGGTATAAGCTTTGCTCTCGTGCCAACGCTGCAAAACTTGATTTCATTTTATCCGCCATGTGGTGAGATGATTATTTCTCTTCCTGTATTGCCGACTAATTTAATACTTATTTCAAGGTGCTCTTCGGGTATTAATTGTTTTATCTTCTCAGACCACTCAATCAGGCACAAATTGCCTGAATAAAAATACTCATCCACACCTATATCTATGGCTTCCCGGAGTTCCTCAATGCGATAAAAATCAAAATGATAGATGGGATCTACACTCCCACTTTCATACTCATTGACGATAGAAAAGGTAGGTGAACTCATGGCATCTTCCACACCCAAAAGACCACAAATCACTTTGATAAGCGTGGTTTTTCCAGCTCCCATTTCTCCATTGAAGCATAAAATAGGAAAATCACCGCTTTCAGCTATGATTTTCCTTGCTACCTTCTCTAATTCCGATTCATCGGAAATAACCATTTTTATCATTTTGGCTCTAGCTCTATCAAAGGAACAATTACCTCCTCCATGCTGACACCTCCATGTTGGAATGTGTCTTTGTAGAAATTGACATAGTAGTTGTAATTATTCGGATAGGCAAAGAAATAATCTTCTCTGGCAAAGGCAAAAGACGTGCTCATATTTACTTTAGGCAATCTCAAATCTTCAGGATTTCGAGTAAACAGCACACCTTTTTCTTCGAAAGAAAGGTTCCTTCCTGCTTTGTATCTCAGGTTAGTATTCGTGTTTTTATCACCTATGATCTTGTAAGGTCTTCGCACCCTGATCGTGCCATGATCAGTGGTGATCACCACTTTTACGTCTTTATTGGAGAGGTACTTTAGCAACTCAAACAATGAAGAATGCTCAAACCATGATTTGGTAATAGATCTATAGGCAGACTCGTCTGGCGCCAATTCACGAATCATTTGCATGTCCGTGCGAGCGTGAGAGAGCATATCTACAAAATTGAAAACAATTGCATTCAGATCATTTTTCATTAGGTTTTTGGCATTTTCCGTAAGGGCCTTCCCGTCATTGGCTCTGATGATCTTGTTGTAACTACTCTTAATATTCAAGCCTTCTTTTTGAAGGTTTTTCTGCAGCAGTTCCTCCTCAAACATATTCTTCCCATCATCTGTATCCTCTCCAACCCATAAATCAGGATGCTTCTGAGAGATATCCAAAGGCATCATACCTGCAAACAGTGCATTCCGAGCATAAGCCGTAGTAGTAGGTAGTATTGAATAATAGTAATCCTTTGACTTCACCTTGAAAAGGGTTGAAATTTCTGGCTCAAGTATCTCCCACTGATCGAATCGTAGATTATCAATCACAATGAGAAATACTGGCTTTTCTGATTTCAAAAGAGGAAAAACACGCTTTTTCAATACATGATGAGACATGAGCGGACGATCTGCATCCGGATCGGAAATCCATGACTTATATTCATTATCAATGAAATCAGAAAAATGCTGATTGGCCTCAACACGCTGACTATTGAGAACTTCCAGCATGCTCTTATCCTCAGTGCTATCTATGCGTAAATCCCAATAGACCAGCTTTCGATACATATCCGCCCAGCCTTCAAAATCATCAATATCATGAACAGCCATACTCATGGACTGAAATTCTTGCTGATAACCAAGATTGGTATGCTCGGAAACAATCCTGCGATTGTCCAGAATTTTTTTGACTGAAAGTAATATTTGATTGGGATTCAAAGGCTTGATGAGATAATCGGCAATTTTGGCTCCTATGGCCTCTTCCATGATCTCCTCTTCTTCACTTTTGGTAATCATGACCACTGGCAGATTCGGGTGAGTTGTCTTAATTTGATTGAGCGTTTCCAACCCCGACATCCCTGGCATATTTTCATCCAAAAAGACCAAATCAAAAGAATGAGTCTCTATTTCTTCCAAAGCATCAGCTCCGCTATTTACTGGAGTGATCTCAAAACCTTTGTTACTTAAGAAAAGGATGTGTGGTTTAAGCAGATCGATTTCATCATCCGCCCATAAAATTCTATATTTCTGCATTCACCTATTTTTGTTGTGCGTTTAACCAAAAACCAAACCGAACTCCCCTTTGAACAAAAAGAAAATATTTAACGATCCCGTTTATGGGTTTATTAATATACCTAACGAATTAGTCTTTGACATTATTGAGCATTCTTATTTTCAAAGGTTGAGAAGGATAAAACAGCTCGGTCTCACGGACTATGTATATCCTGGTGCGCATCACACGAGATTTCATCATGCTATAGGTGCTACCTATCTGATGCAGCGCGCTCTCGACAACCTTCGCAGCAAAGGTATCATGATCTTTGAAGCTGAGTATGAAGCTGCACTCGTTGCTATTCTACTTCACGACATTGGGCACGGACCCTTTTCCCATACTTTGGAATTTAGCTTATTTCAAGACGTCCAGCACGAGCAAATCTCTTTATGGATTTTTGAAAAACTAAATAAAGCCTTCGGCGGCAGATTAGAGCTCGCAAAGCAGATCTTCACTGGCACCTATCACCGTAAGTTTCTCCACCAACTTGTTTCCAGTCAGCTAGATGTGGATAGGCTAGACTATCTGAAAAGAGATAGTTTTTTTACAGGAGTAAGTGAAGGAACTATTGGTGCAGAGCGAATCATAAAGATGCTCAACGTGCACAATGACGAACTGGTAGTAGAAGAAAAAGGTATTTACAGCATAGAGAATTTTCTAAATGCAAGGCGATTGATGTATTGGCAGGTATACCTGCACAAAACCTCTATTGCTGCTGAGGCTATGCTCATTTCATTGATAAGCAGAGCTAAAAAGCTGACCCAAGATGGTAAGCCAGTTCCTGCCACTCCTGCTTTTCAGATATTTCTCGAAAGGGATGTAACTCAAAAAGAATTCATGGAAGATCCTGATCTATTGGATGTATTTGTCCTTCTTGATGATACAGACATCTGGGGTTCTATAAAGATGTGGCAGTCCCATGAGGATGTTGTCCTAAGTAAACTGAGCAATGACCTACTCAAACGAAAACTCTTTGGTATCCAGCTTTCCAATGATAAGTTTCCAAAAGACTATGTTCAGAGAATTTCAGTTGCTCTAGAAAAAGATGGCTATGCCAAAAACATCACCAAGTACTTCGTACAAAAAGGTACGGTTAGTAATGCAGGCTATATAGCAAAAGGCGGCAGCATCAATATCTTAATGAAATCTGGAAAAGTGCTAGATGTCGCTAAGGCCTCAGACTTACCAAACATAAAAGTCATGAGCAAAATTGTGAAGAAGCACTACATCTGCTTTCCGAAAAATATACAGGTCAATGCCTAGTCAATCACTCACTGTTGGAGCTATTGCTGAGATACTGAATGGCTCGGTGGAAGGAAATAGTGAACTACCCATTATAGGAGTAGCTCCATTAGATCAGGCTAAATCTGGCACGATTAGCTTCTTTGCAAATGTAAAGTACGAGCTACAGCTGTACATCAGTGAAGCTTCAGCAGTACTTGTTGAAAAGAATTTTGAACCGAAGAAGACTTTCAGTTCAGCACTAATCAGGGTGGAAAACCCATATGTAGCATTGAGCATTATGCTTGGTTTTTTTGAAAGGTCACCAGCAAAAGACAAAGTAGGTATTGATACTTTGGTAGAAATCAAAGAAGGAGCAAAATATGGATCAGGGGCTTACATAGGGGCATTTTCGTATGTTGGAAAAGACTGCCAGATCGGAAATAATGTGAAGATATTCCCAAACTGCTACATCGGAGATAACACTATCATAGGAGATGACACCATACTATATGCAGGTGTAAAACTTTACGAAAGAACCGTCATTGGCACCCATTGCACTATCCATGCTGGCGCAGTGATCGGCTCTCATGGATTTGGTTTTGCTCCAGATTCCAAAGGCCAGTACCAAAAGATTCCCCAGATTGGAAATGTAGTCATTGGAAATCATGTAGACATTGGCGCCAATACAACGATTGATTGCGCGACAATGGGAAGTACATTGATAGAAGATGGAGTGAAGATTGACAACCTTGTACAAATAGCACACAATGTGAAAATTGGTAAAAATACAGTTATTGCTGCGCAAACAGGTATCTCGGGTTCCACTTCAGTTGGAAAAAATGTACTTATTGGTGGGCAAGTGGGCACAGTTGGCCATATCCACATAGCTGATGGAACTATAGTTGGTGCGCGATCTGGAGTCACAAAATCCACGAAAGGCAATGAAAAGCTCTTTGGTGTGCCTGCTATAAACAAAGGCAATTATATGAAGTCCTATGCTATCTATAAAAAGCTACCAGAGGTAATCAATCGAGTCGAGCTACTTGAGCAAAAACTCCTAACTTTAGAGTCTAGTTCAGACCCCAATGAAGCTCTACCAACAAACAATTAAAAAATCCATTTCTTTGAAAGGCATTGGCTTGCATTCAGGAAAGCCATGTAATCTCACATTCGTGCCTGCTCGACCTAATCATGGGATCAAATTCCAAAGAATGGATCTTGCGGACCTACCGATTATTGATGCTGATGTTGATCTGGTGGTGGATACTATAAGGGGAACAACTCTTGAAAAAGATGGTGTTCGTATTCAAACAGTGGAGCACGCAATGGCGGCTTTGGCTGGCATGGAAGTAGACAACATTCTTATTCAATTAGATGCCACTGAACTGCCTATTCTAGATGGAAGTGCTTTACCATTTGCGGAAGCTCTTATCAATGCCACCATTGTAGAACAAAATGCACAACGGAATTTCTTCGAGGTTCCTGAAAGCATCTTTTTACAAGACAAAAAACTTGGAGTAGAAATAGCCGCTTTGCCTTTGGATAACTATCGAGTCACCGTCATGGTAGACTATAAGTCCAAGGTGCTAGGTAGCCAGCATGCTTCATTGAACAAAATCAGTGATTTCATTACTGAGATTGCAAACAGCAGAACATTCTGCTTTTTGCACGAAGTGGAGGAGTTGTTCAAAAACGATTTAATCCAAGGCGGAGATCTAAGCAATGCAATTGTGGTAGTAGATCGAAAGATCCTACCCGAGGAGCTAGATCGACTTGCAAAGCTTTTAAATAGAGATAAAATAGAGCATTACGAAGAAGGAATTCTAAACAAAGAGGATCTTCATTCGCCAAATGAACCTGCAAAGCACAAACTACTAGATGTGATGGGTGATCTAGCATTGATAGGAAGACCGATAAAAGCCCAAATACTTGCTGCTCGTCCTGGTCATACTTCAAATATAGCTTTTGCTAAAAAGCTTAAGAAAATAATGACTGAGGAGCATCATAAACATATACCTCAGTATGATCCCAAAGTACCAGCTGTATTAGACATCAATAAAATATCAAAGATCCTCCCCCATCGTTATCCATTTTTGCTCATAGATAAAATATTTCATCTTGATGATGAGCAAGTAGCTGGTATCAAAAATGTCACTATGAATGAACCATTTTTTGCTGGTCATTTTCCTGGCAATCCGGTGATGCCTGGCGTCTTGCAAGTAGAAGCAATGGCACAGATTGGTGGTATTCTTGTTTTGAATACAGTCCCTGATCCCGAAAACTATTGGACTTACTTTCTAGGTATCGAAAACTTTAAGTTTAGGAAAATGGTAGTCCCAGGAGACACATTAGTAATGAAATTAGAACTGATGCAGCCAATTCGGAGGGGTTTTGCTAAGATGAAAGGTGCTGCATATGTGGGAAACAATCTGGTTTGCGAGGGAATTATGACTGCAAGTATTGTGAGAAAAGATCTATGATAAGTCCACTAGCCAGTGTGTCTTCCGATGCTACTATAGGTCAAAATGTAACTATAGAAGCGTTTACGGTTATCGAAGGAGATGTGGCAATAGGTGACAACTGCAGAATAGGACCACATGTAACCATTATGAATGGCGCAAGAATTGGAAGTGATTGCAAAATCTTCCCAAATGCCGTAATTGCCGCAGAACCACAAGATTTGAAATTTCAAGGTGAAGAAACTACTGCCACTATCGGCAACAGTACCATTATCAGAGAATGCGTCACCATCAATCGAGGTACAAAACTTGACCGGAATGACACTCTTGTAGGATCCCACTGTATTATTATGGCATACACGCACGTAGCACATGATTGTGTAATAGGTGATCATGTGATCTTAGCTAACAATGTGCAAATGGCTGGCCATGTGCATATTGGAGATCATGCATTTATAGGTGGCTCAAGTGCTATACATCAGCATGTGATGATTGGACGACATGCAATGATTTCTGGAGGTTCGCTTGTGCGCAAAGATGTTCCACCATTTATCACTGCTGCTCGAGAACCACTTTGCTATATGGGGATAAATACTGTAGGCTTGGAACGAAAGGGATTTAACTCAACTCAAAGGACAGCAATTCATGACATCTATCAACACATTTATACTTCTGGACAAAATATGAATGAAAGTCTTCAGTCATTAAAATCCCGAAATCAGTTTGGTGATTTTTCCTCCGAAATAATCAGTTTTATAGAACGATCAATAAGAGGCACTATAGGCGCGCAGCGAGTGAAATAATGAAAATTGAGCTTCAAAATCTGGGTAAAAAATACGGCAGACATTGGGTCTTTAGAAATCTCAATTATACAATTGAGCATGGCGGAATTGTTGCCATCACTGGTAAAAATGGTTCTGGAAAGTCTACGCTGCTGAAAGCAATTGCTGGATATACCACTCCTACAGAAGGTGCTGTGAGCTATAATTCAAAAGGTCAGATTGATCAAACTGATTTCAATATTGCCGCCCCTTATCTCAATTTGATTGATGAATTCACCTTAATCGAACAGCTAGCATTTAATGCTAAATTCAAGAGGCCATTGACGCCTATTGAAAAAATGATTACCGAAAGCAATCTTGAAGACGCCAAGGATAAATATCTGAGCGAATTCTCCTCAGGAATGAAACAAAGAGTCCGATTGATACTGGCATTTTTCTTTCAATCTCAAGCAATATTACTCGATGAGCCAACTTCTAATTTAGATGAAGCAGGATTGAATTGGTATTTGGATCTCCTTAGCAAGCATCGTAACTCACGAACTACCATCATTGCTTCCAATCAACCAAATGAGTATCCTGGAGTGAGAAATATTTTATCAATAGATACCTTCAAAAAAATAATAAAATAAATGTTCAGACGTTATTTATCGGGTACCTATAAAGGGGTATTTTTATACTACTTGGTACATTTTCGTTAGGAAGTCAGTCAATTTTTAAATAATTTACCATCCAGATTAACTAGTATATAACATTAATTTTATGAAAAGATTTACATCAATACTTACGATCATTTTATTCAGTGCTCTCATTATAGGAGTAGGCTGTAAGAAGAAACCAAATTCGACTAAAACCGACGCTAGAGATGCAGCAGGAGCAGCATTAAGCAAAACATGGACTGTGACTTCTGTGACAAAAGATGACGAGCTACGTGAAGAATGGCTTGATTTCACTTTAGCATTTACTTACAATGCCGAAACAGACATGGGTGGTTATCAAGTAGCTGGCGTTCCGGCTAATGAAGGAGCTGCAGATGTTTATGGAGAAAATCTCACTTGGACTTTCCAAGGTGATGACGAAAATGCCGATACAGGAGTGATTGTAAGAAGCGATGAAGTCGTTATTCAGGCACAATTAAATGAAGGAGTTACTGCATTGGTACTTTCATTTACTATCACCGAAGCAAGCGCACGAACTGCTGGTTTCAATGGAAATTGGGTATTTACATTGGCATCAAACTAAGATTGAACGAATAGTTTAATAAATTTGAGGGATGGTTGATAGCCATCCCTTTTTTTATGCTCTACCAAGACAAATACTTCGATCAAGATAAAAACAGCATACTCCGTGCTGCTCAAGGCTTTGTAGAACCTCAGCTACTAAAGCGCTGGGCAGATATTGCATTGGAGAGTTATATGATCCATGAAAACCCAATGGGTCTCGTGGATGATTTTATCTTGCACTTGAGAAGTATTGAAGAATACAACTTGGAATTCTTAGAGGAGCTTTATGAAATTCTATCAGCGATCTATCGCTACGAAAAAGGTGATAATCAACTGGAAATAATCTGGGATGGGAGAAGCCACTATGAAGTCTATGCTGAAAATTGGAGTGACTGCTTTGAAGAATGGTGTAAACTATTTTGTAGCCAACCAGAAGTCTACCGTGGTATTATCAAGGCATGCATCGTACATCAATCAGCGAATCATAGATTTCATTACTACGCTATTCGTAGGATTATCTTGAGTCAATTTCAGTTGGAGGTCAGTCGAAATAAGAGGATTAAAACTGCCTAAGTCTAAAATCTAATCTCAAAACTAGAACAACCTTCCTCATCAGATTCGAAGACTTTAATCTCTTTGACCTTTGAATAATCGGAACCCTTTAGGCACCAAGCTTTCATCTTTTCACGTTTTTCATCAGTTCCTTCTGCATGAATGAGCACCGATCCATCTGCTTCATTCATCACCCACCCTTTAATTCCTAAATCATCAGCAATAGACTTAGCCGAAGCCCTAAAAAAAACGCCTTGTACCTTTCCGGTACATATAATTCTTATTGCCATTTAATTTTTCAGTCAATCGCTAATGGTATAATCCGCATTCTTTACAAAACTTCTTTTTACCATTTGGTCGTTTTTTAGGCGGCTTTTTATGCCCAAAGTATAGCGGGTCTTCATACTGAGGAGTTGCACTTTTCTTTGCTATTTTAGCTTTCCTTTTGGAATTTGCTGCCATTCTTTCACGAAATTCTAAAATTTCCTCCTGACCAGTCTTGATCTCTTGCTCTTTATGAAAAATCCGCTTCAGGAATGGTTTTTTTTTAGCTTTCTTCACTGCCTGATATGCAGGCTTTGGTGGCTTTGGCGCCACATCTCTTGTTGTCTGAGCAAATCCCACTACCACCAATACCAACATGCACCCAAGTGCTAAACAAACCTTTCTAATCATAAGCTTCTACCATTTCTCTATCAACGAAAAATGGAACAAAAATTATAGCGTACCACGAATTTCCTGCTCTCGCTCAATCGCCTCGAACAATGCTTTAAAATTACCCTTCCCAAAAGACTTTGCTCCTTTTCGTTGAATGATTTCAAAGAACAAAGTTGGTCTTGGTTCAATTGGCTTAGTGAAAATTTGCAAAAGATAGCCTTCCTCATCTCTATCTACCAAAATTCCTAACTCCCTCAAAGGATCAATACTCTCATCTATCTCTCCCACCCTTTCCTTTAATGTGTCATAATAAATCTCTGGTACTCTAAGAAACTCAATTCCTCTTCGGCTAAGTTCAGTTACAGTAGATACGATATCGTCCGTAGCTACAGCTATGTGCTGAATACCAGCTCCCTCATAAAAATCCAGATATTCTTCAATCTGAGACTTCTTCTTCCCTTCTGCTGGTTCATTGATTGGGAACTTGATCCTGCCATTGCCATTGCTCATCACTTTGCTCATAAGCGCGGTATACTCAGTCGAAATGTCCTTATCATCAAAAGAAACTAACTGAGAGAATCCCATTACCTCTGCATAGAATTTTACCCAAGTATTCATTTCGCCCCAACCGACATTTCCTACCATATGATCTACATACTTCAAGCCAACAGAATCAGGATGATAGGTTGTTTTCAAAGGCACATAGCCAGGCAAGAATGTCCCATTATAATTTTTTCTTTCCACAAAAAGATGAATGGTTTCACCATAGGTATAGATTCCTGACTTTATAACTTTACCATGCTCATCTTGCTCCTCCGTAGGTTCCATATATGGCTTGGCACCTCGCTTTATAGTCTCATTGTAAGATTTGGTGGCATCATCTACCCAAAGTGCGACTACCTTTACACCATCACCATGGGTATCTATATGTTTACCTATTTCAGTGCCAGATTTTAATGGTGAAGTCAGCACCAATCTTATCTTATCTTGCACGAGTACATATGACTCGCGATCTTTTAGTCCTGTTTGTAAACCAGCATATGCTAAATCCTGAAATCCAAAAGCAGTTTTAAAAAAATGAGCGGATTGCTTACAATTACTGACATAGATTTCTAAATAGTCAGTACCATTGATTGGTAAAAAATCTTCAATGTATTCAGTCATTTGGGGCTATTTAATATTGTTATTTGGGGTATGTAGCGAAGTTAGAATGATTCAAGCGCTAATTCAACTTTAGTTGGTACAGCTTTTGCCTTTACTCCTACTGGAAAAATGAAATATTGCACAACTTTACCACTTACTAAAAAGCGTTTATGCGTTCGTTAATTATTCTCTCCTTTCTAGCCCTATCCTTTCCAATATTGGCTCAAAATCAGCCAGAAACCCAATTGACTATAAAAATGGATCAAGGTGTAGAATTAATGAATGCGGGTAAATATGCGGAAGCTGATGACTTGTTTCTTTATGTAATAAAGAATATGACTGCTCTTCCCTCAGACTTAGCATATTATTTTGGTGCAAACAGCTACCACTTGAGTAAATACAAACAGAGTATCAACTGGCTGAATAAGTATATTCAACTAAAAGGAACGAGTGGTCGCTTCTATGAAGAGGCTGTCAGATACCTGAAATTGTCAGAGGATCAATACATAGAACTATCTCGAACTACCGGCAAGAAACTACAAGAAGAGCTGAGTGGTGATGAATATGATTGTGGCGGACTTTCAAAAATGATTTGTCCAGTTTGTAAAGGCCAAGGTGTAATCCTGAAAAAGGGTGATTTTGACACAATCTATCAAACTTGTCCTTATAGTGCAGGTGAGCCTTATCTCACCTGCGAGGAATACAACTTGTTCATGACTGGGAAATTGGAACCAAAGCTTTAAAAAAAACTTACCAGCCTAAGATGTAAGCAAAGATTAGGGGTGCCACTATTGTAGCATCAGACTCTACAATGAACTTAGGCGTATCAATATCTAACTTACCCCAAGTAATTTTTTCATTTGGTACGGCCCCACTGTAAGATCCATAGCTTGTAGTAGAATCTGATATTTGACAGAAATAGCTCCAAAACGGAACATCTGTTTTTTCCATATCCTGATAGAGCATTGGCACTACACAAATAGGAAAATCTCCTGCGATACCTCCACCTATTTGGAAAAATCCAATGCCTTCAGTCCCTGCATTTACTAAATACCAATCAGCTAGAAAAGTCATGTACTCAATTCCAGATTTCATCGTGCTTGGTTTCAACTCACCTTTCAAACAATAAGAGGCAAAGATGTTACCCATGGTTGAGTCCTCCCATCCTGGAACTACCATTGGTAAATTCTTGTCTTTGGCGGCTATCATCCAGCTATTTTTAGGATCAATCTCGTGATACTCATCTAGCATTCCAGACTCCAAAAGCTTGTACATGAATTCATGCGGAAAATATCGCTCCCCTTTGGCCTCAGCATCTTTCCAAATTTTTACAATATGCTCTTGAATCCTCCTAAAGGCCTCTTCCTCAGGTATACATGTGTCAGTTACTCTATTTAGTCCTTGATCAAGTAATTCACGCTCATCCTCGGGTGTGAGATCTCTATAGTGTGGGATTCTTTTGTAGTGGGAATGTGCCACCAAATTCATAATATCTTCTTCCAAGTTTGCACCAGTACAAGAGATAATTTGAACTTTATCATTGCGTATCATATCAGCAAACGAGATCCCCAATTCAGCTGTACTCATGGCTCCAGCTAACGACACCAGCATTTTCTTACCCTCTGCTAGGTGCTTTTTATAGCCTTTAGCAGCATCTACCAAAGCCGCAGCGTTAAAGTGTAAGTAATGCTTTTCGATGAAATCTGATATCGGTTGATTGCTCATGAGTATTTTTTATTGATTTGGGTGCAAAAATAAGCAGTACAAACCAAGCAGCCTAACTTGATTTTACCTTAAGTATTTGACAAGCTAAGTGCACACTTTTGACAAATAAAAAGAGCCATAGATTACAATAATCTATGGCTCTTTCTTGTAGACAGAATCTGAAAATATCAGCCTGTATAAAGGAGTGTTAAAATGATCATAATGATCAGACAAAGGCTCGATAGCTTAAGTAAGTCATTGTCTTTTTTTTCTTTTTCAAGATTTTCATCTTGTACGTGAGTTGATTTCATAACCTTCAAGCATTTGGTTCATTACAATGACACATGTGTCTAAAAAATGGTTGGACTATACTTAGTTAAAATTGTATCTTAACCCAGTAAGTAATCCAAACCCTGAAGGTGTAGTAGAAAAATTCGTGCCATCTTTCGTTAGATCGTTTATTCCTTGGCGATAATTTGGTTGTATCAGCAAATCAAAACGTTTCATCACGCGATATCCAACTTGTAAACCAGCCAAACCACTAAAACTCACACCTCTATAAGGAGATTGGTCACCAGGACCAATAGTCACTTCTGCAATTTTTGAATCATCAGAGGTTAGCCTGTTACCCATGTAGAAGTTGGTAATTAGTCCTGCATTCAGTTCTACTTGCAACTTTCCCTCAATCAATTTATAACCAGCAGTAACTGGAATAGAGGTAAACTGAAATTCATTTCGCAGATTCACATCTCGATAGTCATATTCTATGACTGACTCACTTGCCACTACACTCGAAAATTGATTCAATGCTTTCGCTTGACTAGTTGCTGGCAAAACTTCTTGAATTCTAGAGCTTTGAATCACAACATTGGTCTGAGTGGTAGCTCCTGAACGTGCGTACTGCACGCCGCTTTCTAAACTCCATCTCTTTGCCAAATGGATGCCAAAATTCACCCCTAAAGAAACCGTCTCACCAGCAGTCATTCCTTCTAATACTGAGGGAGACTGAGTATCAATTACTTCATTATCGGCGAGACTAAATGCTCCACTATTTGCACTTAGGCTATTAGAGAGCAGAGAATTTCCATCAGACTGAAAGTTAGGATTGAAACTAGCAGAACCCATATCTACACCTGCCCAATACCGCTCCGATTCATCCTTCTTTTTCATAAGTAGGTTTGAAGTATAGACTGGTATTGATCTTAGCTCAGGCCCATTCAAATTTGCTTGAATATTAGCACTTTCTATTGCTAGATTATCCACTAAAAGCAGTTCAAAGATATTGGACACTTCGCCTATGGTAAGTGCTGCAGTATTTTTTTCCTCTGATTTTGATTGAAGATTGACAGCATTGGATTTCCCAATATTCAATTTAGTATTTGATCTATTTGGTATGATCAAATTGAGTTTTTCTGAAACCAAATCATCTGGAGCATTGACATCTATAACTCTTGCAGTTTGATCGGAAAGCAAGTCTTGAAAATATAAATATTGGAACGCACTCAAGGAAACAGCAATTAAAACTACCGCAGCTACAGCCCATTTATAATACAATTGCTTTGACTTGTATACCGATATTTCCGCATAAGCCAATCCTCTATCTACATTGTTCCAAACTGTAGCTGGTGGTGTCACTGATGCTTGATCAAGTGCCTCCCGCCATTCTTGCTCAAAATTTGAATCAGTACTCCCCGGATCTTTCATAACTAATTTTATTATTCTCCAAAATCCAATCTTTCAGCAAGCTCTTTGCCCGAGCGTACTGTGATTTACTAGTGCCATCGCTTATATTCAGCAGATCTGCGATCTCGTGATGTTTGTAACCTTCAATCGCGTAAAGGTTAAATATCACCTGACACCCCGATGGCAACTTTCTGATCATAGCTAGAAGCTCTTCATATCCGAATCCTGACAATGAAATCTCATCAGTATACTTATTCTTTAAGTCCGCTACATCTACCATAGGATATAGATAGAGCTTGCTTCTTTGATGATTCAGAGAAGTATTTATTACAATTCTCTTAATCCAATACACAAGTGATGAATCTTTTCTGAAGTTTTTAATATTTGCGAATACCTTCAAAAAAGCCTCCTGAATAACATCTTCAGCTTCTTGTTGCATCTTTGAATATCGAAGCGCAACGGCGTACATTTGGCCACTGTATTTATCATACAATAACTGCTGAGCTTTGCGTTCTCCTTTGCAACAATCGTTGATTAAATCTTCGTCATTCAATGCCATTTAGACAACTTGTTTGTTAATAGACGCCAATCAGCGCCAAATCGTTGGAACGATAAGTAAACAAATCTATGAAATTTAAAGCGCTCCTCTTATTAGTAGTCTTGATGTACTCATGCGTGCCTTTAGACAGCACTACTAATACCAATTATTATCCAACGCTCTCATATGAGAATGCTGACTATACCAATAAAATAGGCATGTCTATGGTCTATCCAAGTGGACAAGATAATAAGATGTCCTTTCCAGCAACTGCACTCAATGGTTCAGGAGTTATAATAGAATTCGACTTACTGGAAGAGAATCTTACTTACTTGCATGCCAAAATAATTCATTGTAACGCTAACTGGACTCCATCAGGCTTGAGTGATCTTCAGATATTAACTCAATACAATGAGTTTCCTATTAATGACTACTCCTACTCCGCAAATACGCTAATTCCATATGTTTCATATAAGTTGAATTTACCGGCTCCTTCTATTTCTGGAAACTATCTGATAGTTGTCTATAAAGAAGGAAATGCTCGAAACATCATACTTTCTCGAAGGTTTGTTGTTTACGATAGACTGGCGGCTATTAATACTGACATATTAGTAAGTGACATGGTAACATCGCGAAGTGAAAATCAAAAGCTAAAAATTCTGGTTAAATATTCTGGTATAGCCAATGCCAATCCTCTACGGGAAATGCAACTTGTGATTCTCCAAAATCAAAACTGGCTCAGTGCGAAGTATAATCTCAAACCTACGCTGCTTCGCGCTGATCAAAACCTTATTGAGTACAATCCATTCAGTGGCGAGAGCGATTTTCCTGGTGGAAATCAATTTAGGTTCTTTGATCTGCGCTCAATTGATTATCGCGGAATGAATGTAAGCCACATTGATAAGCAACCTAATATGATTCATGCATATTTGAATAAGGACAAATCAAGAAGTGGTCAATCATATTCCCAACTGATCGAGGACAATAATGGAGGGTTCGTGTTGGAAAACAGGGACCCAAATGATAGCCAACTTCAAAGTGAATATGTATTGGTGCATTTTGAGTTAGATATAGAAGACCCAGAATATTTTTTTTACATCTGGACCCGAAAAAATGACTGGCAAAAAGAGTCCGAAAATAGAATGGAATATGATCCTCAAAGTAGGTCTTATAAAGGTTCACTTCTCTTAAAACAGGGCTACTATGACTACTTATATAGTGGAAACTACCAAAATGGCGCTGAACTAGGAGAATCGAGTCATTTCCAAACTGAAAATGATTATCAAATACTAGTGTACTACCGCAACCCATTCAAAAATTACGATGAGCTAATTGGCTTAAGCCAAAAATCAAGCGTTAACTAGGTCGGCTTTCGTGAGATAAGTAGTTGTGCGTTTTGTAGGGTCACTATTGGCTAAATCCAACATACCAAATCCATCCGAACAGTAGAGTCCAATGCCACATTCATAAATAAATTGAAGCACTTCTGGAGCAGCAAAAAGTGTGAAAGGAAAAGTGTACCCTCTAATTTCGTTTAAATAATCACCCTTTTTCAACTCATAGGTACGCGAAAAAACCTTGTTTAATTCAGTCATGCGTTTGATATAGTCCAAGTCTGGAATCAGTTGAAACTTGTGTACATCAGGAATACTCTCCGTATCTATTCCAAAAGATTCCATGCGTGCGAGTGTAAGCTCATAGAGTCTATCGGAATATTCGTTTGAAGCTGGGTCAATAATTAATAACTCCCCTATGCCCGAAGCACCCTTATCCAAAACCATTGGAGAAATACATAGGAACTTTGCCTCAGATACAAACTCTATTGAGCTCTCTTCATCAGCTATTTCAGGTGAAATAATCAATTCACCAATAGTTAGCGTCTCTTCCTTGAGAATAGCCCGAGCTAAATTCGTTACAAAATCATCATTTGGAGAAGAAATCACAATGGTTACTTTCCGCGAATTATATCTCAATCCTTGCCTCCCAATACGAGTTTGTCCCTTAAGACCTGAAAAACTAAAAAATTCAAAATTATCGGATTCAAACTCATCAGAATATTCAATTACTTTCCTAAGAAAGGAAGCAATATGATGATGATGATGAAAAGGAACCAGTCCTCCTCTATTCTGTACATTAAAAGTGATTCGAATTCTCACAACTCTCAATAGTAATTATTGAAAGTGAACCGGTTGATAATCTTATTGTTTTAAGATTTGCGATTTTTAGACATTAAATCTAAAATGCATGACATCTCCATCGCCCACCACATATTCTTTACCTTCAATTGCGAGTTTACCTACTTCCTTACAAGCGAGTTCAGAGCCATATTTCTCATAGTTTTCAAACTTGATCACCTCTGCTTTAATAAAGCCTCGCTCAAAGTCAGTATGAATCACACCTGCTGCCTGTGGTGCTTTCCATCCTCGCTTGATTGTCCAGGCTCTTACTTCAGTAACTCCTGCGGTAAAGTAAGTAACCAAGTCTAGTAGAGAATAGGCCGCTTTGATCAACCTGTTCAGACCAGACTCCTTTAATCCATATTCCTCAAGGAACATTGCTTTGTCTTCTTCATTGTCAAATTCAGCTATTTGCTCTTCTAGCCCTGCAGAAACTCTCACAACCAAAGCATTTTCATTGGACACAAACTCTTCAAATCGCTTGCTGTGTTCATTACCAGAATTGACTTTGTCATCCTCTACGTTAGCTACATAGATGATTGGCTTAGCTGTCAAAAGTTGGAGTTCCCTTACCAATGATTTGTCCTCTGCTTCCAGATCGATAGAACGCGCATTCTGCCCTGATTCCAAATGTTTTTTGTATGCTTGGAGGACTTGTAACTCTTTCTTAGCTGCAGCATCTCCTGTTTTGGCGCTTTTCTCAACGCGTATAATCCGCTTATCTACGGATTCTAGGTCTTTTATTTGTAGCTCTATATCGATCACTTCCTTGTCATCAACAGGATCCACCTTTCCTTCTACGTGAATGATGTTATCATTCTCAAAGCATCTCACCACATGGATAATTGCATCAACTTCACGAATGTTGGCCAAAAACTGATTGCCTAACCCTTCACCCTTACTTGCACCTTTAACTAGTCCTGCGATATCTACGAACTCAATAACCGTTGGCACAACTTTCTGTGGCTTTACTAATTTCTCCAGCACATTCAGACGAACATCAGGCACTGTGATGACACCTACGTTTGGCTCAATAGTACAAAATGGAAAGTTTGCTGCTTCAGCTTTAGCATTTGACAATGCATTAAAAAGAGTTGATTTACCCACATTTGGTAAACCTACAATCCCGCACCTTAGAGCCATATTTTTGTAATTAAATGAGAATTTTTACTACGCTATTTCCTGCGATTTCTAATAATGCTTGAGAGCAAATCCTAGAAAACAATCGGAGCGCAAAAGTAATGACAAAATGTAGTTGATAATAGCAATTACGAGAAATGAGCGAGAAAGTGCTAAAGATCGAATGGTTATCAAAAAAAAGGCTCCAGTGGAGCCTAAAATGTTTTAAAATGAAAATCTAATATCAATCCCACTTTAGATCAGAGCCTGAAGTCCTATCTTCATCTTCTCGCTCTTTGTCAAATTCGCTAAAGTCCACATCAGGCATCAGCTCCTCCTTCACATGATTCACTGTTTCATTTAGTGCAGTGACGAACTTGTTAAAATCTTCTTTGTAGAGGAATATCTTGTGCTTTTCATAAAAGAAACCATCGTCTTTGGGACGCCTTTTACTCTCGGTAATCGTCAGATAGTAATCATTAGATTTGGTCGCTTTTACATCAAAAAAATAAGTTCGCTTTCCTGCCCTTACTCTCTCAGAGTATATTTCATCCCTGCTTTGCTCTCTGTTGTCTTCCACTTTCCCTCTTTTATAGATTATATGGTTACTAAATTACCAAAATAGAACTTTTAAATATAGCACGTAAAAATCAACAAATGCAAACCTGCATATTTACGTTTACTTTAATTATTAACACTTACTTTGATATTTCAAATTCAAAATCCTACGTGAATGTCCATAAGGCTCGCAGATATAGATCAATTTAAAGGCATCGATTTTCTAGCAAAAACACTTGTAGAAGGTTTTATTACAGGTCTACATAAGTCACCTTATCATGGATTTTCAGTGGAATTTGCCGAGCATAAGCTGTACAACTACGGTGAGAGTACGCGTCATGTAGATTGGAAACTTTACGGAAGGACAGATCGACTTTATACGAAACAGTATGAAGAGGAGACTAATCTTAGAGCACATATTTTGCTGGATGTGTCCAATTCCATGTATTATCCTAAGCCAGAAAATGGAAAAATTAGGTTTGCTACATTATGTGCTGCATCATTGGCTTATTTACTTACTTCTCAGAGAGATGCAGTTGGATTAACAACCTTTGCCGAAGATATTGTCTATCAATCTCCTGTAAAATCCACCAAAGGCCATTTAGATCAATTATTCAAGACTTTGGGAGATTTGCAAACTCAAGAAGGTGGCAACAATACAAATGTCTCAGAGGCGCTACACAGCGTTGCCTCGAAGATTCATAGGAGGTCTCTGGTGATTTTGTTTACAGATATGTTTCAAAAGACGAATGACCTAGATGAAATTTTCAATGGCCTCCAACACTTAAGGCATGGCAAGCATGAAATTTTGATCTTTCATGTTACAGATAAAAAAACGGAGCAAGATTTTGAGTTTGAAGATCGTCCACATCGTTTTGTGGATTTGGAAACGAATGCAGTTTTGAAGCTCAATCCATTTGAGGTGAAAGAGGCTTACCAAGCGCAAAGCAAAAAGCTCTATGAAGAAATTGAATTAAGATGTGGTATCCAAAAAATAGATTTAATAGAAGCGGATATATCAGAGCCTTTTGACAAAGTATTAGGCGCCTATCTGATAAAACGGAAGCGATTGAAATAAAAAAAGGTGGGCTAGCCCACCTTTTTTTCATATTTAAAACTAAATTATACATGAAGCCATTCTTTTTTGGCTAGCAATTCTTCCTCATTCTCTTCATAATCTGGGTCTGGGACACAGCAATCTACCGGACAAACAGCAGCGCATTGGGGTTCCTCATGGAAACCTGTACATTCTGTGCACTTCCCCGAAACGATGTAATAAAACTCATCAGAGACTGGTTCTTGGATTTCTGCACCATCTATGACTGATCCATCGTCCATTTCGATCTCTTTCAAATCAGTACCATCTGCCCATTTCCATTCTACACCACCTTCATATATGGCTGTATTTGGGCATTCTGGTTCGCATGCACCACAATTGATGCATTCGTCTGTTATCATTATTGCCATTTGTGACTATTTATGCTTTGTTATTAAAAGAACAAAATTATCACAACTAAGTTTGCGAGCAAAAGTAAAGAACTATTAAAATGAGCTTGGAAGAGAGAATTGAAGCATTTTCAAAATTAGGGGACAAAATCAATCAAATGTCATCTGAGGAATTTGAACATTTATCACATCAAGCCAGAATTCAAAACCAATGGTTCAGTGAGGACAACATCGCAAGGGCATTCAAAGGAATCGCTTCCATGATCAATGAAGTTGAGTTGAACGAATGGCTATCAAAATATACCATTCCAGTGGTAGAAAACCCTAAAGTAATAGGAATCATAATGGCTGGAAACATCCCAATGGTAGGTTTTCATGATCTATTATGTGTGGTCATCTCTGGACATATAGCTGCCATTAAACCGAGTAGTCAGGATGATTACTTGACTAGGTTTCTTGTAAATACCTTACTTGAAGTAGCACCAGAACTCACAGATACCATACAACTACGAGAGCGGCTAACTAAAATAGACGGGCTTATTGCTACTGGAAGTGACAACACAGCCAGATATATCGAATATTATTTTCGCAATCATCCTAAGATTATTCGTAAGAACCGCACGTCTGTAGCCGTACTAGATGGCTCAGAGTCATCCGAAGAACTCGCTCTTATGGGTAATGATCTATTTTGGTATTTTGGATTGGGTTGTCGTAATGTCTCCAAAGTGTTTGCCCCCGAGGACTATGATCCAAAAGGCTTTTTTGAAGCCATTGAGCATTTCAATTACATCGCTGATCATAACAAATACCGCAACAATTATGATTATCACAAATCCATTCTGCTGGTAAATGGTGTCAAACATCTCGATAACGGATTTCTACTTTGGCAACCATCAGATGACTTGGTCTCTCCCGTCTCTATTCTTTTTCAACAGACCTACACTAACAAAACTGAATTGGATGACATACTAAGCCATAATGCTTCGAAAATCCAATGCATAGTTGGTAATGAACATACACCATTTGGACAAGCTCAATTACCTCGGGTTTGGGATTATGCCGATAACGTGGACACTTTGGAGTTTCTGCTAAAACTGAATTGACGAAACTATTTGGAAAGCTTGAGTTCCTTAATATGACCTTTAATTTTCTTTAAGCCTTTCTCCGCATTTCATACAGTAATTTGCTTCTGTTAAGTTGCCTGTACTGCATCGCGTACATTTTTTAGCATCTAAGCCCTCTTCGTTCTTTTCTTTAGATGCTTTATTGATTTCTACCGTCATAATTCCTGAGGGCACGGCCAATATAGCGTAACCAGTAAGCATGAGTATAGTCGCGAATGATTGGCCTATTATAGTAGCTGGAGCGATATCCCCATAACCTACTGTAGTGACCGTAACCACCGCCCAATAGATGCTTTTTGGAATACTTGTAAAACCATTCTCTCCACCCTCTATGAGGTACATTAGCGTACCAGTGATCATCACTAAGGTAATTACCGCACCGATAAATATAAGAATTTTACGCTTTGCATTGTTCAATGCACTTGCTAAAACGCTCGCTTCTTCCAGATATCTGGATAGCTTCAAAATTCTAAACACCCTTAAAAGGCGAACTCCCCTTATCACAACCAAATAAGCTCCACCACTCACAAAAATACCAATGAAACTAGGCAACAACGCTACTAAATCAATTAAGCCATAAAAACTCAGTGCATATTCAGTCGGCTTACGACTGATAAATAATCTAAGTAAATATTCTAAACTAAAAATAGCTGTGAAGGTCCACTCAAAAATAAGAAATACGCTACCATAGTTATCCTGGAGTTCCTTTACGCTCTCGACCATTACAACGAAAATGCTTGATACAATAGCCCCAAGCAAGATAAGGTCGAAGAGCTTACCCGCAGGGGTATCCGTACCGAATACAATTACATAAAGCCTTTTACGAAGCTTAGGCAATGTCTTGAATTCGCTGTTACTCATAATAAAAAATCGTGTTTTGAATAAAAAAGCCCAATTCAAATGAATCGGACTCATTAGGATTGGTGAATCCTCTTTAATTCATTCATCAAAAGTGATGGATACGTAATATATCGATCCAATATTAAGACTACCAAGACTTTTGAAATAAATTATTTGATCTATTTCCAGCATACCCATCCACGAACAAAATAAAAATCAAATACTATTGAATGCCAGCATAAAGGCGTAAAAAAAGCCAATTTTTCAACGAGCTTCATTTTGTATTATGACATTCAGCCTAATTCATTTTTGAGATGTGTGACCATCTTATCACAGAGATTGTTCATTTCAGAAGACATGTATTCATCACCGGTACTGTTGAGTACTGACTGAGCTAGTCCTCCTAAACAGTCAATATAGAATCTCTTCATATCCTCAACAGGCATATCCTTGGTCCATAGGTCAATACGCAATGTGTTTTTTGTTTTCTCATCCCACAGTGAAAGACTCATTGATTTAGTCTCTGAAACACCGGGTTTTTCCTGTTCATCTGCCTCCCAAGTTATCTTTTCTGGAATATTTTGATCATCCAACTCTACGTGGATGTTTATAGCTGATTTCTTGGTCATGGTAAGCTGTTTTGAAAATCTTGGTATGTAAATCCTGTCTCTTGAATAGCTGTGGTACTACACCCCTCACTATCCGCCTTTGCATTGATATCTTCTACACGGTTGTCAGGAGATGGATGTGTACTTAAGAAAGCTGGAGTGCCACCCGCTTGTCCTTCGTCTAAAAGCTTTTGGAAAAATGATGCAGCTCCATTACAGGCGTAGTTTGTTCCGGATAAGTAGACTACTGAAAAGTCATCTGCTTCTGCTTCAGCATCGCGACCAAACTTCAAGACAGCACCTGTGCCAGCTATCTGTCCTACTACTTGGGTCAGTTGAGAAGGGTCATTGCCAAGAGCAATTGCCAACAATGCCTGTATCCCTTGATTTCTTTGTAACTGCTTTGAGCTATGTCTCTTATCTGCATGGGCGATTTCATGGCCAATTACACCAGCTAAATCATCCGCAGTTTCCAAATATTTTATTAACCCGGTGTACACATACATATATCCACCCGGTGTTGCGAAAGCATTGAGCACATCGTCATCAATAATATGCAGCTCCCAAGCAAACTCATCTTTGTATGTCACATTGCCCGAATTTAGAATATTGTTTTTCATATCATTGAGATAATCATAAGCCTCTGAATATTCTACCGGCGAAAGAATATTGAAAGATGTATCGGATGCTATCTCAACTGCTACTTGTGCGCCAAGATCTTTGTCATTTTGTATAGAGAACAAAACAATATCACCATTTGCATCACATGAACTGAGCCATGTAAGTGATAACATCAATAAAGCAAGAATTGATAACTTTTGATTTTTCATAATGAGAATAGATTAAGGCAGACTTGCAATAAAGTTATTGTAGTTCATACCTGATTCACGAATTGTATTGACCGAACATCCAATTGAAGTAGCTTGATCATTGATATCTTGTACCCGACTTCTAGGGCTTGGATGTGTGCTTAGGAAGACAGGAGCGGCTCCAGCTTCACCTTCATCGAGTAACTTCTGAAAGAAAGATGCTGCTCCATTACAAGCATAAGGTGTATCTGCCAAGTATTTTACTGAGTATTCGTCTGCGTCTGCTTCGGCACTTCTACTAAATTTGAGAATAGCGCCAGTGCCGGCGATCTGTCCCGCCATTTGCGCTAGCTGACTTGGTTCATTTCCCAAAGCGATGCTCAATAAAATGCTTATACCATACTGCTTTTCTAATTGCTTTATAGAGTGTCGTCTATCCGCATGAGCAATTTCATGCCCGAGCACACCTGCCAAATCATCAGCATCTTTAAGGTATTTTATCAATCCAGTATAAACATATATATAACCGCCAGGTGTTGCGAATGCATTTAACACCTTATCATCCTGAATAATCTTCAGCTCCCAGCTAAAATCATTTCTGTAAGCAATAGACTGGCTTGCGAGTATTTGATCTCGCATAGCATTGAGATATTGATAGGCTTTTGGATACTGTGACTCTGAAAGTAATGGATATTCTGCCGCATTGCCATTGATCTCTTCACTCACCTGCTTACCAAGCTTAAGATCGTCAGCTGGAGAGAACAATAACGATGTTACTCTATTGCCACCAGCACAGGCGGCCATAAGGATTGAGAGGGTCAAAAATAAAACTGAACGATTTATTTTCATGTTAATTCATTAAGGATTTGTTTGGCCTCCGTTTTATCGATTGATAAGCGCTTTTTGAGGTCATCTATACTAGAAAAGTGTTGTTCACCTCTCAGGCGCTTCACAAATGAGATCTTTAATCGCTCATTATAAATGTCGCCTTCAAAATTAAAGATATTTACTTCAATTCGACGCTCAGTTCCTGACACTGTAGGCCTTATTCCTATATTTAGCATCCCCTGATACTTTTCTTTTCCCAAATGCACCAAAACCGCATAGGCCCCATCAGCAGGAATAAGCTTATAGGATTCAGGGACATCAATATTAGCGGTAGGAAACCCAATACTACGCCCTATCCTATCACCATCAATCACAAAACCAGATAGATCGTAGTGTCGGCCAAGAAGATCGTTAGCAATATGGATGTTACCATCAGACAATGAATTGCGAATTCGCGTGGAGCTTACGCCTGCATCCTCTATATCTTCTCTTGAAATCTCCGATACTGTGAATCCAATAGTTGATGCATTGGCTTTTAGGTAATCAAATCCACCTTCCCTATTCTTACCGAAACGATGATCGTAACCTATTACCAGTTGGCTACAATTAAGCTTATCTAAAAGTATGTTTCGGATGAAATCACTTGACGATAGTTCTGAAAATTCCTTTGTAAATGGGATTTTAACTAGGTAATCAATCCCACTGGCACCAATAAGATCTACTTTCTCTTCGAAAGTGCTAAGCAGCTTGAGGTTTGCAACATCTCTATCCAGTACGAATCTAGGATGTGGCCAAAATGTAAGCACTACACTTTTGAGTTTCAAAGCTTTTGCTTTGTTCACCACATTGCTAAGTATCTTCTGATGACCCATATGCACACCGTCAAAAGTGCCACTAGTCACCACGCTGCCTAGCTCGCCTGAAAAAGCATTAAGGTCTTCAATTAGCTTCATCGCGACTAGGTAACTGCTCAATAAATACTTCCAAGGTTAACGCCTGCGCCACATCATGTGCTCCAATCTTTGTGCGACGAAGCGCCGCAAGATGTCCACCTACGCCAAGGTGCAATCCAAAGTCTCTGGCAATGCTTCTAATGTAGGTTCCCTTAGTACAATCTATCTCAAAATGAACTTCATCATTAATGAACTTCGTGACCTCAAATCGTTTGATTTCGACTTGCCTTGGCTCAATAATAACCTCCTCATTTTTCCTAGCTTTCTTGTAGGCACGCTGACCATTGACTTTCACTGCCGAATGCGCTGGAGGAATTTGAGAGATCATACCGCTCAAACTTTTTACGGCTAAGTCGATCATTTCTGGGGTAATGTGATCAATAGTAGTTTCGCTATCGAATTCTGTTTCCAAATCAAACGAAGGCGTGGTTTTTCCAATCCTGATTACACCAGTGTAAGTCTTGTCTAAACCTTGAAGTTCGTGTAGTTTCTTTGTGAATTTACCTGTTCCGATCAAAAGCAAGCCAGTAGCTAAAGGATCCAACGTTCCAGCATGACCGATTTTTTTAACCTTTATCGCATAGCGAAGCTTTTTCACCACGTCAAATGATGTCCAAGTCAATGGCTTATCGATCAGCAGGATTTTACCTTCTTGGTAATCGTTCAAATCCATAATTGAGAAACTATAGCTATTAAACCAATCATAAGGCAATACAAAGCGAAATAAGACAACTTACCCTTTTTGACAATCTCTATCATCCATTTACAAGCGATGTAGCCGGCTAAGAATGCTGCGAGGAAACCAATTAAAAGTATAAACGGACTGATACTCTCCACATCAGCTGGTGCCGAAATGTAATCCTTCATTTTCAAAGCACTCGCCCCTAGAATAGGAACCAAAACCATTAAAAATGAGAACCTAGCTGCTTTACTCCTTTCCACACCTAAAAGCAGTGCAGTAGCAATGGTAGAACCAGAACGGGAAATTCCCGGCAGAATAGCTATCGCCTGAGCTACGCCAATAATGGCTGCATCCCGATAGGAAACTGGTCGCGTACTAGATTTCTTAAGATGAGAGAAAAACAATAATCCTGCGGTCACTAACAACATACTTCCCACTAAAAGTAGATTCCCTGTAAAGAAGCTCGAGATTTGATCTTCGAAGAATACACCTATAAATCCGACAGGAATCATCGATAGAACAATCTTGATGGCAAACTGCCAAGATTCATTCCATCTAAACTGCAAAAGCCCTGTAAATATCTCTGCTATATCCTTACGGAATACAACGATTGTGCTCATTGCCGTAGCAGCATGAACTACAATCGCGAAGAGTAAATTTTCTTCAGATTTTACCCCCAGCAGTACAGACCCGATTTCCAAATGTCCACTACTACTTACAGGTAAAAATTCGGTCAAACCCTGAATCACTCCAAGAATAAGCGCCTCAATCCAAGTCATGTGATGGATTACTTTTTGGTAGTATCCTGCACAGCTTTAGGCTTATACATGATAGCTACAAATTCAATTGCGAAACCTAGCATGACCACAATTGGACCCAAAGTAAGTCCCATAAAACCGAAACCGTAAGGTTCAGAATCTGAAGCCATAATGAAAAATCCTATAATAAGGGTAAGCACTCCTATGATCATGATCACATAGTTGGCCTTTTGAAAAGCAAATTTGTTTTGTTCTGACATGAGTTAGTATAATTCGTCTAAAGACATTTTAAGGTACTTTTTCACAGCCCAAAAAGTACTTAAGTACCCGACTGCTATTCCTACTACGACCAAACCGCCGAAAAGTATTCCCAATTTTTCTAAATCTTTCAAAGCACTCAGATCTTCAAATTGGCGATAAGCATATAATGTGACGCCAAAAAGTAGCCCTGATGACACCAACCCAGCAAACAATCCATAAAATACCGCCCGTGTAAGGAAAGGTTTACGGATAAAGCCAGAGGTCGCTCCTACTAGCTGCATACTGCGTATAAGAAAGCGCTGGGAAAAGAGGGCTAACTTGATCGTATTGTTAATAAGAATCACAACTACAATAAGTAGTATTGAAAAAAAGCCGCCGAGTATTATTCCGATCTTGGTCAAATTTTGATTAATGCTTTCAACAAGTGATTCCACATAGGCAACTTCATAAACGGCACCAAGACTTTCAATTTCAGATTTGATCTTTAAGAGTGAATCAGGAGAATGATACTTTGGATCTATATTCACTATGAGTGCATCGCTCAATGGGTTTTCACCTAGAAATTTCATAAAATCCTCACCAGTATCTTTTACAAAATCAGATGCTGCTTGCTCTTTTGTTACCAAAGTAATTCGAGCATTACCATCACGAACAATCACATATGGTTTGGTTGCTATGGTACGGGTTACTTTGCTAATCTCTGCTGGAGTCACTTGCTTTTTGAGATAAACCTGAATTTCGACATTCTCTTGGATCAGAGTGGTGAGTTTCTTGGCATGAATAGCCATTACACCAAATAATCCAACAATAAAAAGCGCCAAAGTGATACTAAAGATCACACTTAGGAATGGATAGCTTCCAAGTTTCTTTTTTGTGCGGTTTCGTTGCTCCATGAAGCCTCAAAACTAATTAATGTAAATAGAATAGTGGCCGAGACTAGTACTTATTGTTTCTAACAATGTCTAGCTCTGTGATGGTAGTCTGATTAGTAATTGGTACTAAATTCTCCGCTTTGTCACTAAGCATCAAGTTATAATACCTATCTCCATAATACATATAGAGCTTGCGACCTTGCTTAGCATTGATCTCAAGTATTTCATAAGGTACATCCTTGAAATCCCCGTAGAGATAAAGTTTTCCATCGTAGTATTTATACTTGATAGATTCTGACTTTTTAAAACTCGCTTCGATCTGTACAGTCACATTCTCTGAACGTGATATTTCATCAGTAGGTGCCATCTGGGGTAGTTCTGCATCAGAAATAGTAAGGCCAGCCTCATCATCAAGTTCTTGTAGATTAGGTAGATCCACTTTAGGAATGAAAGATTTTTCAACTTTATCATTAGCAGCTACCATCTCTTCCGTTACTACCTTCTCAATCTTTATAGGATTCGTTGGAACGAGGACTTTCTCATTATCTGAATTGGCAGCTTTCACTTCCACTAAAGGGAAAGTGATAATATCGATTGGAATTGAGACTTTTGGAAAATCTATATTGATAGAATTCGACACGAGATTAGGATTGGAATCAAGTTCCTTAATGCCTAGAAAATACCAAGCCGAAATACTTGCGATACTCAGTGTAGCAATAACAGCAACACCCTGAAGCGCAGAAACACTTCCAAACTGACCGAGACCAAAACCTAATGGTGCGACTTGGATTGCGTCCAAACGCGACTTTAATTGAGCCTTTCTCAAATCTGAAATACCTTCAACGATGAGTTTGTCCATTTGCAACTGCTCTAATAACTCGGGATTACTGGACAAATCCGACTCAAACTGAGCAGCCTCTGAGGTGCTCAATTCATTGCGCAGATAATTATCGATTAATTGCTGGTTGGTTGTACTCATTAATCAAAAAAGTCGAATGAACTATATCTTGTCTTTATCAAACTATCTAATCTTTTCTTACACTTATACTTTTTGGTCTTCACCGTATCTGTATTAGCAAAATTCATTTTTTCTGCAATCACTTGCATGTTCAACCCATCAAAATAATAATAGGTCAGCAACTTCTTACATGTATCTCCAAGCTCGCCTATACATTCAATGACGATTTTGTACTTTTCATTACTATCGTGAGCTTGGTAATCTTCCCCATCTACTTCTTCCCAACTCAATTTACCCTTTCGCTCCAGCTCCTTTCTCCAATGATTTTGACAAATACTGTACAGATAAGTACTTATCCGTGATGTCAAAACCAATTTACCACTAGCCGCCTTTTGCCAAAAAGCTAATAAACCTTCTTGAAAAACATCCTTCGCCTCCTCTTCCGTCCCACTGTTTTTCCTCACCATGTTGATCATCATCCCATAATACTTCTTATATAAGTAGTCTAGGGCTGACTCATCTCCTTTGGCAATACGATCCAGTATCTCACTATCCTTCATACACTTCCGTGCCGGAACTCAGCTTTAAATACCTTAAACCACAGGAAAGTAACCTCATATACGACGAATCTGGCAAATTCATAGATAAAAATAGTGAATTAGCCAGTCAAGTGAACCAATTCGCCCTCAGCTATGGCAAATAATGTATCTCCACTTTTAGCAATTATTGGATGGCTTCCGGTGAAGGTGCCAAAAGCAGGTAGGATGGCATTGGTCTTACCAAAATAGAAACAGGGAAGTGTATTAGTCTGCCGAGCTAGACCCCTTATGGTGACTGATGGGTGGATGTGTCCAGCAATATTGTAACAATCAGAGATTCTAGGTTCGTGCGTGAATTCGAAAGGTCCTAATTGTAACTTTTCGCAAAGCGCAATAGGCATGTTGTTATATAGCCCAGATGTTGACTTATCATGATTTCCAAGAACCAATGTTTGTTCGATGGATTGATGATGCTGTGACCAGTAGACTAAATCATACCACTCCTCATTGGCATCACTGTGAAATAAATCACCTAAAAAGATAATTCGCTTAGGCTGATATAGCTCAATAAGCTGATTCATACGCTGAAAATCAGCAATATGAATCTCCCGTGGAATCGGAATACCATGCTTACGGAAATGCCCTGCTTTGCCGAGGTGGATATCGGAAAGGATCATCGCTTGCTGCTCTTGCCAATAGATGGTCTTTTCTGCATTTAAAGTAAAATTTTGCTCCTTAAAGACAAAACTGTATTCCTCACCCAATACTTCAATTATCTTCATCTACTGGCAACCAAGTCTGAGTGCGGTAAAGAAACATGATATAACCCCGCATCTGCAATTGACTACTTTCGTCAAGCCATATTTTGCAGTCATAAACACTTCCACTTTCCGGGTCCAATATTTCACCATCTTCATAAATATTCTCACGCTTATTGAATTTCATGTCCTTGATAATCTCCATCCCTATGACTTTCTGATTTTTCCTATCATCAGGGCATACCTCGCAGATTGGATCTTGAACTTCATTTGGCTCGCGAAATAGCTTCTTAATAGTTCCAACGTAATTTCCATCTCTCGCCTCTATTTTCACAATAGATCGCGGTTTCCCAGTCTTATCATCTATTGTTTTCCATAAGCCAGATATATCTTGTGAATAACCACTAGCGTTGAGGGCTAGCACTAAAATGAAAGTTGAAACGTTTTTTTTCATAGGAGTCATTGAGTTATTTCTCAGCAGCTTTTTCTAATTGCTCTTGCATCTTCCTGATTCTATCCGCGAGTTGTTCGGAGGTGAGTTTTTGTCGTCTAAACATATCCACCATTATTGGAAAGGCGAAAGGGGTCGGCTTTTTTGTGTGTACTAAAGTTACTTTTTGCTGATTGATTCTTCTGATCGCTTCGAAAAGTCGAGAATATTCCAGCTGCATTGTCATGACCTCCTCCATTGACTGCTTTACGAGCAAATTGTTTTTATCATATTCCTCAAACACCTTAAATATGATGCCCGAAGATGCCTGCAAATGTCTTGCCTGAATATTCTTGCCTGGATACCCATTGAAGATGAGACCAGATATAGTCGCAATATCTCTGAAGTTCCTTTTAGCCATTTCGGTCATATTGATGGACTGTAGAATGTCTGGCATCAAAGATTCCTCAGAGAAAAGATCAAGCTCCAATGCTTCCTCTATCGGTATATCTTGATCTGAAAGTAGTTCAAAGCCATAATCATTCATGGAAATGGAGAACGAAATAGGTCGTATTCTGCTCACTCTTAGCGCAATCACTCCAGCTATGACTTCATGGACAAACATCCCTTCAAAAGGATAGATAAAAACATGCGAGCCAAAACGGGTTTTAGTCTTTTCAATCAGGAGTGTTTCTTTATTTGGTATATGCGACCACTTGGCTTGCAAATCCAAAATCGGCTTGATGGTGACCATTTCAATGTCTTGATATTTTCCATCTACAGCATCTTGAAATTTATCACGAATCTTAGCTGCTAGCATGGAAGACAAAGGCAGACGACTACCCATCCATTGAGGAGTTATTCCGCTTTTCTTGGTTGATTTCCTTACGAGAACTGTCATCTCCTTTATCCTTACAAATTCCAGATTTCTCCCAGCAAACCAAAATGAATCTCCCGCTTTCAACCTCGCTATAAAGCTCTCCTCTACTGTGCCAATATAACCACCAGTTAGAAATCTAATTTTCAAAGAAGGGTCGCTGACGATAGTCCCAATGGAAAGCTTGTGACGTGTGGCTGCACGTTTATTGATGATTTTGTAGACCCCATCATCATTATATACTCTCGCAAACTCATCATACTCACCCAATGCGCTACCTCCGGTGGTGATGAAGTCAAGGCACCAGTTCCATTCATCAGCGGTAATTAGTCGATAGCTGAAGGTAGTTCGGATCTCCTCTAGGATCTGTAAAGGACGAAAACCTCCACTCACGGCCAATGTTACCAAATACTGAACGAGTACATCTAAACTCTTCTCCAAAGGCTTCCGACTTTCGAAGTTTTCATTGGCAATCGCATCGCGCAGTGCTGCACCTTCTACCAACTCCAGCGAATGCGTAGGAACAAAAAATATCTTGCTGGTAGCCCCTGGCTGATGCCCGCTTCGTCCAGCGCGTTGAAAAAATCGCGATACGCCTTTGGGGCCTCCTATTTGAATAATAGTATCTACTGGCCTGAAATCTACTCCCAAATCCAAACTAGAAGTACACACTACCAATTTCAAACTGCCTGCATGAAGAGCATCTTCTACCCAGCCTCTTATATCATTGTTCATACTTCCGTGATGCATGGCAATTAATCCTGCAAGTTGAGGCGCATAATTCAGGATTGATTGATACCAAATCTCGGTCTGGGATCGCGTATTTGTAAAGAGCAGGGTAGTTTTACTGCTTTCTATGATTGGAATTATTTTAGGTAGTAAATGAGTGCCCAAATGACCACTCCATGGAAATTTTTCTACGACATCTGGCAATACAGATTCTACTATGATGTTTTTTTCAATCTTAGCTTTAATGATCTCGCCTTCTTTGTAAAGGTCTTCACCAAGCGCCACCCTTTTGGCTTGAGGAAGATTGCCAATGGTCGCTGAGATTGCCCAAATCCTTATTGGATTTACAGTAATTCTTTTAAACCTAGAAATCGCCAGCTCCAACGCAACTGCACGCTTAGTGCCTAGCAACTCGTGCCACTCATCAATGATGACGGCTTCTAAATCCTTGAAATAATTTGGATAATCACTTTGGCTAAGCAAAACATGGATACTCTCAGGCGTTATCACCAGAGCTTCGGGTGCCTTCTTCTTTTGCTTCTGCCTTTCTGACGTGGTAGTATCTCCTGTTCTTAGTCCCACAGTCCACTCCAGACCCAATTGATCTGATGCTTCCTGCATTGCCCTTTGGATGTCTTTGGCCAAAGCTTTCAATGGCGTGACCCAAAGTATTTTAACGCCTGTATCTTTCGACTTTGGATTATTGATGGCATTTAAAACACAAGCCAACCAAAGAGCATAAGTCTTTCCGCTACCTGTTGGAGCATTTAAGAGACCACTTTTTCCATTGAGGTATGCTTCCCAAGTCTGCTCTTGAAATTCAAATGATTGCCACCCTTTTTTGTGATACCAATCCTCAAGAGGTGCAAATGAAGACTTCATCACACTTTTCGATACTTATGATTTGCTAGATTTTAGCATATTCAAAACTTGATCTTTTCTAAGTAGTAGCAAAAGTCCGCAACTCACGAAAACCGTAATAGCATAATAAAATAACAGTCCATCATCGTCCATTACTTCTATGCCTAAAGTGGTGAGGTGAAAAAATATAGCTCCGCTAATCACTCCCATACCTAGCAATGCTCCATAAATTCGGTAGCTAGTGGTCAGCAACATAATGCCTGCGATTAACTCAACAATACCTGATCCTATTCTACCCCAAGGCTCCAAACCTACTTCAGTGAATATATAAACACTTTCTTCACTTCCTGAAAACTTAAAGAAAAGGGTCTGAAGGAGAATAAATGCTGCAAGTATGGCGAGTAACCATTCGAAGATTATTTTCATGGGTTATAATGTTGGTTCATTCAATTTAAGCATTCAAGAACTCCTAAACTAAAATA
>JBLIFO010000003.1:0-37684 GCA_047633875.1 Marinoscillum sp.
TCGAAAATTTCAGACTAATACATGAGTCAAGTCTTCGGCCATTTTTTTATGTGGATAATGCGACGAACTAGGCGTCCCCGTCTTGAAAACCGTTGAACCGTGAGGTACCGGGGACGGTGCGCCGCTGCGATTCGAATCCCTCCTCCTCTGCATAAGGCTAACATGAAAATGTTAGCCCTTTTTGTGTTTAAGACTGTCTCGAAAATTTCAGACTAATACATGATACAAGTCTTCGGCCATTTTTTTATGGGCTAATGCGACGAACTAGGCGTCCCCGTCTTGAAAACCGTTGAACCGTGAGGTACCGGGGACGGTGCGCCGCTGCGATTCGAATCCCTCCTCCTCTGCATTTAAGCCCTTATACGAAAAGTATAGGGGCTTTTTGATTTTTGAGGTACCAACCAAGGTGCCTATCTATCTAAAATATTTGCTAAAATTCCTGACTTTTTAGATTCTCTGAGGGTACATTAATACCACACAAAACAATATTCTATCTGGGTATTTTCAATTTTGATAACTTTAAAACATGTGCTACGACTCAGAAACAACTATAAGAAGACAGCTCCGCGAAGCGATCAATCTTGGAGCGCCTGAAGATGAAATAGATGCGCTTAAGAAAAAGATGATTCTGATAGAGCGAAAAAAAGGCGGAAGAGAGGATCCATCTGATGATAATGAATTCAATGATGAAGAGCTACCCCAATATTTCCATGTAAGTGGCTTTGCTCACCCCAATCTCAGTTTTATCACAAGTCTACATCCAACATCTGTTGATTGTGGAATCTGGGGATTCATTCCTAGGTGGGTGAAAACGTTGACAGAAGCTTACAATTATAAAAAACCATATAACTCCAATCTAAATGCCCAGTCGGAAGGCATGTTTGAGTCTCGGGCATTCAAATATGCTGCTAGATACAGGCGCTGTATCATCCATTTGGATGCGTATTATGAGTATCATCATCAAAACAAAACAACCTATCCATTCCGCATTTATCACAAAGAGGAGAAACCTCTATGGGTTGCAGGTATTTTCGAATTGAACGAGCTGTTGGATGAAAAAACAGGCGAAATCCTGTACTTCAACTCATTTGGCATACTAACATGTACTGCAAATCCTATGCTCTCAAAAATTCATAATAACCCAAAGATGATCAGTAGGACGGGTCGTCGCATGCTCGTGATATTGGACGAAAGTCAATTAGCAGATTATCTAGCACCTTATCCAAATTCTCATGATCCAATAGAGGAAGCCCTATTTGATCATGCTATAGTAGAGCTATGTCAACCTTATGATGAGGACTTGCTAAACTATGATCCTGTGAGAAATCTAAAACGAAGAAAGGGTTTGGAATATCTAGGTAATGTTCCTGAAATCAGAGAAGTATATCATTGGCCAGATTTAGACCTAACCAAAATAACCGGTTAGTAGTAATCAACTAGTTTTGAACTCATGGATAAGAAGATCATCGGAAATCAAGTAAACTGGGGAATCATAGGTGTGGGAGATGTTTGCGAGGTGAAAAGTGCTCCAGCAATGAACCTGATTCCTAATTCAAAAATAGAGGCTGTGATGAGACGTGATGCACTCAAAGCAGCCGATTATGCCAAAAGACACGACATAGCTAAATGGTATGATGATGCCGATAAGCTCATAAATGACCCTTTGGTAAACGCTATTTACATAGCTACTCCCCCAAACTCACATCTCGAGTATACACTGAAAGCAGCTAAAGCTGGCAAGCCAGTCTATGTAGAAAAACCAATGGCTCGCACCTTTGCGGAATGCCAAGAAATGATAGTCGCTTGTGAAGCTGCAAAAGTGCCTCTCTACGTAGCATACTACAGAAGGACACTCCCCAACTTCCTCAAGGTGAAGGAGCTGGTGGATACAGGAGCCATTGGAAAAGTAAGGATGGTAGAAATAAGGATGCATAAGCCTATATCTCCGAATATCATTACACATCAAGAAAATCACTGGCGAACCAACAAAGAGATCGCTGGAGGAGGATATTTTTATGATTTGGCAAGTCATCAGTTAGACTTCTTAGACTATCTCTTTGGGCCAATCAAGAATGCCTCAGGCATAGCTGCGAATCAAGCAGTTAATTATGAAACTGAGGATATTGTAGCAGGTAGCTTTGAATTTGAATCTGGAGTAATAGGCACAGGAAGCTGGTGCTTTACCACAGGTGATACGAGTGATAAAGAGATAACTACCATCATCGGCTCAAAAGGTGAGATTTCCTACCAATCATTTGGAAGCGGTGACGTTTACCTTAATACAGAGCAAAAGGGGGAAGAGAAATTTTCATTTGTCCTACCCAAGCACATCCAGCAGCCTTTGATAGAGGAAGTTGTGAAGGACTTGCTAGGAGCGTCAATAAGTCCGAGCACTGGGCGTTCTGCTGCTCGTACCAATCACGTCTTAGAGCAAATGACTAAATATTTTTCGAAATGACCTTCGGCGCAGCGCCTACCTCCAAAATTAGGTCATAAATCCCCGAAAAATCAACTATATAACGTCATACTAGGTCTAGTTTTAAGGCTTAGTAAATAGCAAAATTAGACGTGAAGGCAATAAGCCGCTAACTTCAGTTCTTTAATCGCAAATCCGCAATATGAAGTCTGTTTTTGAAAAATTGGTAGTGCAGTATTTATCTGCAGCTGAAAAGGCTGAAAAAAAGTCATTTATATTTTCACTGTTTCGGGGCGGTATGTTTATCATTTGTATCACTCTCGGATACTTCTTCTTCAGTATGTACTCCTCTTTACTTGGAGTTATTACTGTTTTGGGTATAGTTGTTTATTACTGGCTTTACAAGCACCACCGCAGAATTGAGAAATCCAAAATTCAATCACAAATATTAGCCGCAATCAACCAAGAAGAGTCGAAAAGAAGTCAGTTAGAATTGAATACTTTTCCTGAAGGCGTTCAATTCATTATTGAAAATCATCCGTATCAGGTTGACTTAGACATCTTTGGAAGGCACTCCCTTTTCCAGTTGGTCAATAGATGCGAGCTTGATGATTCTCAAAAAAAAATAGGAGATTGGCTATCTTCTGCAGCCACTGAAGTTGAAGTCAACGCAAGACAAGAAGCAGTCAAAGAGTTAGCGCCTTTAATAAAATGGCGGCAGCACTTTCAATCGACTCTGCGAATTGCTTTAAGCCAAAAGAAAAAACGTAATCCACAAGTATCCTCGCAGGATCTGATCATTTGGGCGCAAAAAAATCATACATCAATAGGCATTAAGCTTTGGAGAGTGATGAGTATAGCACTTTCTTTAGTTTCTATCAGCTTAGTCATCTTTATTGCCTTTGGATTAATCCCTTATCAGCTCATATATCCTTCTCTAATTGTAAACGCCATTATGCTAGCGTATGGCGTGAAGAAGTTGGGCCGAATCACAAAAGGAATGGACAAAGCGCATTATATGGTTCACACATATGCAAGTGCTATTAAGATTCTTGAGGAGTCTAATTTTAGTTCTAATAAGATCAGAGATCTCCAATCAAAATTGAGATCTAATCATGTTTCGGCAACACTGTCTGTCGCCCAACTAGCGAAACTCATGTATCGACTAGAAGCAAGAACCAATATGCTTTATGCTATTTTGGATGTGCCATTATTGCTAGACAATCATTTATTGCTCGATGTTTTATCCTGGAAAGAAAGCCATCAAAATGACCTTTCGAATTGGTTGGATGTTATTCATGAAATGGAATGCTTAAGTAGCATCGCTGGATTCAGCTATGCAAATCCGTCTTATTCATTTCCATCTATTTCAGGGGAATTCAATTTTTCTGGAACTGAGATTGGCCACCCACTAATCAGTGCTAAGGAGAAGGTAAGAAACAACTATTCCATCCAAGGAAAGGGTTCTGTAGATGTCATTACAGGATCGAATATGTCCGGGAAATCTACTTTTGAGCGAACTATAGGCATAAATATGGTTTTAGCGCAAGCGGGATGTCCGGTAGACGCTAAATCGTTGACCATGTGCCCTACGCAAGTATTCACAAGCATGCGAACAAAGGATAATCTCGAGGAAAGAACTAGTTCATTCTATGCGGAACTGAAGCGTCTAGCACAACTCTTAGACAAGATCGAAAATCAGGAATCAACATTCTTTATCCTAGATGAAATACTGAAAGGAACCAATTCTCAAGATCGTCATTCAGGCTCAGTCGCATTAATCAAAACACTTTCACACCGAAAATCATTTGGCATTATTTCAACTCATGATTTGGAGCTTGGAAGCCTTAGTCGTTCTCAGGATGAGGTGAGAAATTTCAGCTTCAACAGCACATTGGATGGAGATAAAATCATTTTTGATTACCTACTTACAGAAGGAATCTGCAAGAGCTTCAATGCCACTCAACTCATGAAAAACATGGGCATTTTCTAGAAGTGAATTCCAAGTTTTCTCTAACTAAAGAATAGAACAAGCATTACATTAGCCCCATGAATCCGCGCACCATCAATTATTTAAGTACACTTTTCATTACGGCAGTATTGCTACTAAGCGGAGGCTACTTCTACAAAACTTGGCAAAATGGTGAGCCAAGATGGTATTTTTTGTTCTTAGCTTTTGGTATTGCTTTAATGCTCTCCTACAATCTTTTTAGAAAGAGAAAATAACTCGGCTATTTAAACTCAGAGCTGAAGGCAGTCCTGGTAAGAATACTTCGGCCGAGCGTGATCTCATCGGTATATTCTAATTCTCCGCCTATCGGTATGCCCCGAGCAATTGAAGATATTTTTACGCCAGTGTCTTTGAGTAATTTGGCAATATAAAATCCAGTAGTATCTCCTTCCATTGTGGAGCTAAGGGCCAAAACCACTTCTTTTATTTGCTCATTTGGATCTTTCACGCGTGCGACCAGTGTGTCAATATTGACATTATCAGGGCCTATGCCATCCATTGGTGAAATACGACCACCAAGTACGTGGAAAAGCCCATTGTATTGACCTGTATTGGCAATGGCTAGAACGTCAGGAGTGTCTTCTACTACACAGACTACAGTAGCATCCCGCGACATTGTTTTGCAGGTACAGTCTTCTGTATCGGCTATGATGTGGCAAGTGCCACAGTATTTAATGTTTGCTCGAAGTTCATTGAGCGAAAACGTAAGCCCATCAGTTTGCGAAGCAGGTTGCTTAAGGAGATGCAAAGCCAATCGCAGAGCGGTTTTTTTGCCTATCCCTGGGAGTTTTGAAATCTCGCTGACAGCTTGCTCTACGAGTTTAGAAGGATATTCCATCATTCGATAGTGGCAGAAATACCTGCATCATTGAGAGCATCTTTCATTGGCTTAAGCTCTTTGATAGATCCCTTTTTCACCGCGCATTTTCCTTTGTAATGTATCAAATAAGTACACTGCTCCGCCTGATGTACATCATGCTTGCAAACTCGCACAAGTGTATTGATCACGTGATCAAAGGTGTTATGATCGTCATTATGGACGATCAAATCCCTAATATCACCCTCGCTAAGATCTATCTCAATTTCAACTAGCTCGTCTAATTCTGGTGAGATCGTCATATTCATCATGATGCAAAATTAGTCTAAGTGATATATTTCCCACAATTTTGACAGCATTCTTCACCTTTCTCTAATTATAGCTCTATGAGTCCACTATTTGTTGGAAGTGTAATCGCCGCTTATTTTCTTTTGCTTATTGTCATTTCATGGCTGACATCTCGCGGGGCAAATGATGGGGATTTTTACAATGCCAACAGGCAGTCACCTTGGTATTTGGTTGCCTTTGGAATGATCGGTGCTTCGTTATCAGGAGTCACATTTATTTCTGTACCAGGAGAGGTCGGCAACTCAAACTTCTTTTATTTCCAAGTGGTGTTGGGCTACTTAGCTGGCTACTTTGTGATTGCCAAAGTGCTGCTCCCTCTCTATTACAAGCTCAATCTCGTTTCCATATACAGTTATTTAGAAAAGCGATTTGGATTTTGGTCTTATAAGTCTGGAGCGTTTTTCTTCCTCCTCAGTAGAATTATTGGGTCATCATTTAGACTTTTCCTTGTGGCAAGTGTCTTGCAAATTTCCTTTTTTGATGCTTTTGAGTTGCCCTTTTGGGTATCTGTGCTCGTGACGGTTATGCTTATCTGGGTTTATACTTTTCGGGGTGGAATCAAAACCATCGTATGGACCGACACGCTCCAGACAGGTTTCATGTTGGCTTCTGTAGTTATCAGTATTTGGTTTATCAAAGACCAACTTGACTGGACTTTTTCAGAAATGATTTCAAGTGTGGCCAATGATCCGAGAAGCCAGATCTTCAACTGGGAATGGCAAAGTGGACAAAATTTCTTTAAACAGTTTTTTGCCGGTGCTTTCATAGCCATCGTGATGACAGGTCTGGATCAGGACATGATGCAGAAGAATCTCACTTGCCGCACATTAGGAGATGCTCAGAAAAATATGTTTTGGTTTTGCATCATTCTAGTAGTCGTCAACTTCTTCTTTTTGAGTCTTGGACTTTTACTCTTTCAGTACTCCGAAGCACTGAATTTGACCATTCCTGCTAGAACAGATTATTTATTCCCTCAGCTAGCGATCGGCCAGTTTTCGTCTTTAGGTGCGATTGTATTCCTTTTGGGAATCACGGCAGCAGCCTATTCCAGCGCTGACTCAGCGCTTACTGCTTTGACCACATCTTTCTGTATTGACTTTTTGGGATTTGCACCAAGCAATTATGGCAAAAGAAAGCGAACACGGATACTCGTGCATTTAGGGTTTTCTTTTGCGCTCTTTCTAGTGATTCTAATATTTCAAGCCATCAATGACCAAAGTGTGATTACCGCGGTGTTTGTAGCTGCAGGATACACCTATGGCCCTTTGCTAGGTCTTTTTGCCTTTGGCATTTTCACAAAATTTGAAGTAAAGGATAGTTGGGTACCATTGATCTGTCTGGCCTCTCCTGTCTTGTCTTATATTATTAATATCACCTCGGAAGCCCTTCTCGGCGGCTATAAATTTGGTTTTGAGATTTTGATTTTGAATGGGTTGTTGACGTTTTTGGGTCTTTCCCTTATTCGAAAGAAATAGAGAGATTTATCATTTATATTTACAATTCGTAAATATAAATCTATGACCACTTTTACAAGTTCCCTTCCTGAGGACCTCCTGGATCAATTGAATCAGAAGTCTTTAAAACTCGCCCTTCCAAAAAATAAGCTGATAGAAAAGGCGCTTCGCATTTACCTTGATCAACTCAATCGGGCAGAGTATGTCAAATCCTATCAAGAAGCAGGTAAGGATGCTGATATAATGAGCATAGCAGAGGAAGGCATGACGGAATACCTGAAACAGATCGCCGAATGAAGCAAGGTGAAATCTGGTATGCCGAGCTTAATCCCACAAAAGGAAGTGAGCAAGCAGGATTTAGACCAGTAGTGATTCTTAGTGGCAACATGATGAATGAGTTGCTAAACGTCGTAATTGTATGCCCACTTACTACGAAGATTAAAAACTACAAGGGCAACATAGTTCTCCAACCAAATGATGCTAATAAATTATCTGCTCCTTCAGAAATATTGCTTTTTCATATTCGGTCCATTTCAAAAATCAGACTTCACAGAAAAATAGGAGATATTGAGTCCGATGAGTTGAAAGCTTTGAAATCTGGTCTTGACGATATCTTAAGGTATTAATCAAGAAAACAGCCCACTCGTGCTTTTCAGTATCCTACAATTTCAACTCCTCCATCGGATCCCAATACACTTTTTGAAAATCTTGAATTTTATCTTCTTTGACAATCACACCTTCAGATTCCAGGAGTTCTTGCATAAGGTTGGAGCTTCCAAAATGATGCTTTCCGGTAAGCAAGCCTTGCCTATTAACCACTCGATGCGCCGGTATTTCAGGCTGTGCGTGGGCTTGGTTCATTGCCCACCCAACCATTCTCGCGCTACGCTTTAATCCCAAATAATTGGCTATCGCTCCATATGAGGTGACTCTACCTTCAGGCACCAGTTTGACAATTTCATAGACATCTGCAAAAAAATTAGCTTTGAAATCCTTCATACCTTTGCCTTGTTAGAAAGCCAAAGTAATCAATCAATAATAAAATGAGCAAAACGATCTTAATCACAGGCGCAACAGGAAATCTAGGTGAAGCAGTGAGCGCACTTTTAACAAAAGAAGGACATTCTGTAATTGGCACTTTTGTGCCAGGCCACAAGCATCCTGAAAATGAAGTGGACTATTATCCATGCGACCTGACTAGTGCTGAAGACACCAATCAACTATTTGAGTCACTTCAGAAAAAATATAAATCCATAGACGCTGTGATCATGCTAGTGGGAGGATTTGCCATGGGCAATATCTCCACAAGCAAAGTTTCAGATCTTGAAAAGATGATGCAGCTCAATTTATTTACAGCCTACAACACATCTTCTGCAGGCATATCCTGGATGAAAAAAGGAAATGGTGGGAAATTGATTTTTGTAGGAGCAAAACCTGCTATTGAAGGAGGTGCAGCAGCGGTACTGCCTTATGCTTTGTCTAAAAATGCCGTTATCAAACTAGCAGAGATCATCAATGAAGATGACACACTAGAAAACATCACCGCATCTGTCATCATACCTAGCATTATTGATACCCCTGTTAATCGGTCTTCCATGCCTGATGCAGATTTTAATAATTGGGTAACTCCTAATGAGATCGCAGAAAACATCAGTTACCTCATATCAGACAAGGCAAATCCACTAAGAGAAACAATTCTCAAACTGTACAAGAACGCTTAATCTTCGATTTTCACCTTTGCTTCAGAAAGTATAAAAAAGAGGCGCATGGGATCCGTGTCATTCAATTTAAGCCTTCCTGTTACAGTTATCTTAGCGTCGGTTTGGTTAATTGGAGTGTCGCAGTAAACTTCCATCACGGTCTCCTGACCTGCGTTTCCGCAAAAAAAGCAGTTGTTAAAAGGGAATCTTGAAAGCACAAAATAGTCTTGCTTACCTGAAGTCTCAAGAGGTATCACATAGCCAGAAACAGTCACGATTTCCCCATCGAAGGACTTGAGCTCTTTGGAAAACACAGGGACTTCCATCTCTTCTCCTAGAAATTCATCATATCCTTTTACCAATTCCAGTTTGCTCAGTGTTTCCCATCCCTCAAAGGGTGTTGCTGCCAACCAAGCACATAAGATAATTACCATCGACATAAAAGAATCTGTATTTATAAACCAAAACTATGCATAATCACGTTCGTTACATGCTGGACTGTTCCACTAACTTTACCTAGATTTAAGCAGATATGAGCCTAATAATAGACACAAAAGACATCAAAAAAAGCTACGTAATGGGAAGTGAAACCATTCACGCCCTCAAATCCATCTCAATCCAAATCGAAAGAGGTGAGTATGTAGCCTTCATGGGGCCTTCAGGATCTGGTAAATCAACGCTTATGAATATCATAGGTTGTCTGGATACCCCCTCTGACGGAACCTATATTCTCAACAACAATGACGTAAGTGATCTCACAGAAAATGAACTAGCTGAGATCAGAAATAAAGAAATTGGATTCGTTTTTCAAACTTTCAACCTACTACCACGTGCTTCTTCTCTTGACAATGTGGCTTTACCATTGATATATGCGGGCTACAGAAAGGATGAGAGAGATGAACGTGCACTCGCTTCACTTACAGGTGTTGGTCTAGGTGATAGAGCATCGCACAAACCAAATGAACTTTCTGGCGGTCAGCGTCAGCGTGTGGCGATTGCACGTGCACTTGTGAACGATCCAAGTATCATTCTTGCGGATGAACCTACAGGTAATTTGGATTCGAAAACCTCCTATTCTATCATGGACCTCTTTGCGGAGCTTCACAAAAAAGGCAATACCATCATCATGGTAACTCACGAAGAAGATATCGCAGAATACGCACATAGAATTATCAGACTGAGAGATGGACTTATCGAGTCTGACGTGAGAAACGAAAATATCCGCACTACAGAAGTATTAGCTTAAACTATGAAACTTTACACGAAGACTGGCGACAAAGGTCAGACCTCACTTTTGGGTGGTAAGAAAGTTGCCAAATCCCATTTGAGAATAGATGCTTACGGCAATATAGACGAGCTCAATTCCTTCATTGGGTTGCTCAAAGATCACCCGCAAGTGGAGCCTAGAATAGGCAATCAATTTTACTGGATACAGGAAAATCTCTTCTCATTAGGGTCGATCTTAGCAACGGAACCTGGATTCAGCGGATTCAAGCTACCTGAGATCACCGAAGTAGAAATCAAGCAGCTTGAAGTCTGGATAGATAAAGCGACAGCCGAACTTCCAGAATTAAAAAATTTTATTCTACCAAGCGGTCATCAGGTTGTATCTTTGTGCCACGTTTGCAGGACGGTTTGCAGAAGAGCAGAACGTAGTATTGTGGCATTGTCCGAAGAGGAATCTGTAGATGAAACACTCATCAAATTCACGAACAGATTGTCCGATTATTTTTTCGTAATGGCGCGAAAAATGGCTCAATTGCTCAACGTACCCGAGACACCATGGAGTCCGGGAGCCAATGATTAGTTTAATTTTTTGCTGCTATGACAGAGACATTAGAAATTCAAATAACTAGAGCTGCTAGCTCTAAATTACCAGACACTGATTTAGATAATCCCCAGTTTGGTTCCGTCTATTCCGATCACATGTTCATCGTAGACTATAAAGATGGAGAATGGCAGCAGCCAAGGATTGTTCCTTACGGAAATATCAGTATCTCTCCTGCGAACACCACACTGCATTATGCTTCTACAATTTTTGAAGGTCTTAAAGCCAATCGCTCCGCAGATGGTGAGATTTTAGTATTTCGTCCGGATGCCAACGCAGCTCGAATGAGAAAAAGTGCAGAGCGTATGTGTATGCCTCCAATCCCTGAAGAGTTGTTCATGAGCGGACTTACTGAGCTACTTAAGATTGACAAAGATTGGGTGCCTACGGCGGCTGGCACTGCACTTTATATCCGTCCTTTGCAGCTTGCAATGGATCCATACATTGGCATTCGCCCATCTTCTACTTACCAATTTTTGATAATTACTGGCCCGGTAGGAGCTTACTATGCCAAGCCTGTAAAAGTGAAGATAGAAACGCATTATACCCGAGCAGCGCAAGGCGGCACAGGCTTTGCAAAAACAGGCGGAAATTATGCTTCCGCACTCAAACCAGCAGTAGATGCTCAAAAAGAAGGTTTTGATCAGTTGATCTGGACTGATGCCAAAACCCATGAATATGTGGAAGAAAGTGGCACTATGAACTTGATGTTCGTCATCAATGATACACTTATAACTGCTCCTACTGGAGACACTATTTTGAATGGTATCACCAGAAATAGTATTATCCAACTTGCCAAGGACAAAGGCATGAAGGTAGAAGAGCGTCCGGTTAGTGTCAAAGAAGTTATACAAGCAATATCAGATGGCAGTATGCAAGAGGCTTTTGGAGCGGGTACCGCAGCGACAGTTGCGCAGATACAGCTTATCCATCATGATGGAGTTGATTTTACGCTTCCCGATGTGGCCAACTGGAAATACACTAAAGACTTCTTGGACACACTCAATAAAATAAAACTTGGAGAGCTTCCAGATCCACATAATTGGATTTTCAAAATTTGACAAATGAAAAGAAGCTGTCTCAAAAATAGTTTCTAGAAACAAAAGAAGCTGCCCTTTTGAGACAGCTTCTTTATTAATTCGGAGAAAGCTGAGTTAGAAAATTTCTTAAATGACCCCCTGATAAATAGCAACAAAAATTATTTAACCGAACGCAGTTTAAATAATTGGGAACTTAACAATAACCTTGGTTCCTTTATCAACTTCGGATTTGAATTCTATAGTACCATTGTGATCTTTCACGATATTATAAGCAATAGATAAACCAAGACCTGTGCCTTTTCCTGGAGCTTTAGTGGTGAAAAATGGTTCTGTGATTTTAGATAATATTTTTGGGTCGATTCCTTGTCCTGTATCGGTGATCTCTATCACCATATGATGATTATCTTTGAAGGTGTGGATGGTAAGATATCCTTGCTTCTCGATAGACTGAATTGCATTTGTCAAAATGTTAAGAAAAACCTGATGCAGTTGTCCATTGTTGCCCTTGATTTGGTAGTCTTCATTAGAGAAGTTTTCAAACACTGTTATTCCATCTCTTATCTGATTTTTAAGTATCGAGAGGCAATTCTTTATGAAATGATTTGGACTGCAAGGTTCTTTTGCAATGTTTCTGTGATGACTAAATTCATTTAAGCTTGAGACGATATTCCCTGCTCGTTTAACACCTTGCTTAATGAGTACTATTAGTTCGTCAATTTGCTCATGGTCTTTATGATTGTGAAAATCGAGTCCTTCTAGCATGGTTATTCCACCTTGTATGTAGTTTAAGGGATTGTTTATTTCATGAGCAATACCGGCTGAGAGCACTCCAAGTGAAGCCATCTTTTCAGATTGTATAATTTGATCTTGTGCTTCAGATAGTTCTTTGAGAGCCATTGAAAGCTCTTCCTTTTGACTTATTAGCTCCTCAGTTCGTTTATTTACAACGCTCTCAAGGCGTGCGTTGATACCCCTGAGAGATCTGACGCGCCAGACGTATAGCCCAAGGCCAAATGAAATTGAGATAATGAGAAAGCTTGTTTTCGCCCAAAAAGTCTGGTACCAACTCGCGTCGAAACTAATTGAAATGAAGTCCGTATTTCCAGAAAAAAAATCCTCCATTCCAGTTTGAACTTCAAAACGGTAATCTCCCGGGGGTATGTTGGTGTATGCTGCCCTTCTTTGATTTCCTGCGTACACCCAATCTTTTTCAAATGGTGACAGTCGGTAACGAAAGACTAAGTTTGATGTATTCTTATAATTGATACCTGTGTATTCGATATAGACTCTATCAATACTTGCCGGTACAATAAAGCTATTATCAGTAATCATATGTGTCATGTTATTAAATACGATGCTTTCCACAATCGTATTGGCAGAGACTTCTTCATAGGTGACGTTACCTGTGTTGATAAAAGCTGCCCCTCCCAGTGTTGGTATCCAAAAGTCACCGGAGCTATCTATAATAGAGAGTACACCGCCTAAGCAGTGGTTGTTTTTGAGGCCATGACTTCTATTGAACTGCTGAGCTTTCATTTTCAGACTGGAGGAATCGACTATGAGATTTAGGCGATCTCTACTCACTTTAATTATCGATTGATCGCTTGGCATCCAGAAATTATTCTGGCGATCTGGTAGGATATCGTATACGATATTGGAAGGCATTCCATTATTGACATCATATACTTTGACATTGCCATTGTCATAGCGGATTAATCCATCATTACTAGCAATCCAAATAACATCACCATCGGAAAAAGTGGTAAATGTAAAATTGGAGGGTAGTCCATCTTCTACTGTGATTGTTTTTATCACCTCATCATCCTCTATTATGCTAATGCCACTTATAGTGGAGACGATCAATTGATTTTTATCATTTTCATGAATTGCCATTACGTAATTTGAAGTGAGGCCACTTGCTGCACCGATTACTTTATATTGGTCTTCGCCAATAAACTTTATTAACCCTGAATTTTTTGTACCAACCCAAATATTGCCTTTGGAATCTTGAAAAGTCACTCGAATAAAATTATCTGGGAAGCCGTTTTCCGTCGAAAATTTGTGACTTTTTTCGTTTTTGATTCGGACTAAACCACCATAAGTGCTAGCCCAGATTACCCCTTGATTGTCTGTGAAAAGATGCTTTAATCGAGCTTTTGGTAATGGCTTGTCAATGACAAACTGTTTGATCTTACCATCTTGGACTAGGTTTAATTCGCCATTTTCATTACCTAATAAGAAGCTGCTTGAGTCAATTTGTGTGATGCTCACAATAACATCTGTTGCTAATCCGTCATTCTTTGAATAGGTAGTAATCGCACCATCGGACAACATAAATATCCCGCTTCGATAGGTGCCACCCCAAATACTCCCATCGTCACTGATGATAATGTCCCTGATTATATTATTGGTAAGTCCATTTGACTCATCTAATAATTCTACAGAATGTTCTCCTTTCTTAAGTCTAAAGAGACCTTGCATGGTACCTATCCAAAGATTACCTCGTGAATCTTCAGCAATAGTGATGACTACTGTGTTGTTGAATTCTTCGACTCGTGATAAAATATCATTTTCATAAATGTATAATCCAACCCCAGTTCCTAAATAGAGTCGATTGTTTTGAGCGTAGATTACGTTTATACCATTCACATTGGAGGGAATCGGAATATCTCGTAATTCACCATTAGCTTCAAATTGAATCAGACGGGAGTCATCAGTACCCATGAGTATATCACCTTGTGAATTTTCTACGATAGTGAGAATAGTACTTTTTTGATTGAAGAATAAGTCAGAATAATTGTGAACGCTATCATTCTTGTATAGGAATAGATTATTTGATTTACTGGCAAACCAGATTTCATCCTTTTGAGTAATTAGCATACTTTCTATGCTGTAATTGCGGTAAGGCTTTAAGGGTTCTGGAGTGTCAAATTCTCCATTTTTGAATCTCGCAATTCCATGGAGTGTACCCACCCAAATGTCGTCATGACTATCGAGTCCCATTCTAAGGACATTGGTAGATGGAATAGTGCTGTTTTCCGCATTGAAAATTTTGAAGTTTTGGCCATCAAACCTATGGAGTCCTGTATAGGTCCCTATCCATATGTATCCATCTTGAGATTGAAGTAGGTCATTGGTAGACTCAGAGGTCATGCCATGCTCTGTGTTCCAAGATTGAAGTACATATTGGCTAATTTTTTTATTTGGGTCAAGTATTGGCTGACCTAAAGATTCTAAACTTATAAATGCAGTAAAAAGCACCACAGCTACAATTTTCAGTAGCTGAGTATTAGGTGAGAATCGTGGAAGTCCAAATGCCTTTTGCAAGTCTTATTATTGGAATGTTATAGGGAAAGGGCTATGTTAATATAGTTCAAAAGTTTCTTCTTTGCATATAAAGCATATGAATTGATAGCAAGAGAGTAATTACAACCAGTCTGAATTAATTAATTTCCCATAAATTTGGAACAAGCACTATTATGAAAGTTAAGTTGGCCTCAGGCTTCTATTTTTTGATTGGCATTGTGCATATCATGGCTGAGGTGGCCGGATCTATATCAGCCGCTGAGATTTCTAAAGTAATGCTCATGCCCGCTTTAATATATCTTGTGTTTGCTGAAGCTCAGGGAATGGTCACTTTAGCAAGGCTATTACTTGCTGTTGGTCTTATTTTTTCTTGGGTTGGAGATATGCTTTTGACTCAAGAGTCTGAAATGTACTTCTTGGGTGGCTTGAGTGCTTTTCTTGTGGCTCAGTTGATATACACATTGGTGATGCACAAGAGTGCCTTTGATAAAATAGTGTTTAAGTCGCGCCCTTTGATTCCAATAATGGTTTTTGGAGTAATACTTCTGGCACTACTTATTCCAAATACAGGGAGTTTAGCTTTTCCGATAATCATTTATGCTTTTTGTATATTACTAATGGTGAGTTCCGCGGTTTTGAGAAGAGGTCTTACTTCTGATGATAGCTTTAACTATACGATTATCGGGGCGGTGTTATTTGTATTATCCGATAGCTGCATTGCTATTGACAAGTTTGTAACACCTATTCCTTTAGCTGGATTTTTTATCATGACGAGCTATATTTTCGCTCAATACTATATAGTGAAGGGGATAATGGTACATCCTGGAGAAGGAAGCTAAATAGCTAAAGGAACTAGCTCTAGTGAAAGTTTACATTGCCCAGAGCCACATCTACATAGAAGGTGAGCAGATTATTCGCATCTGCTTTGTAACTCATGTTTACAAACACATTAGGTTCTACTTGTTCAAAACCTTTGGCCATTCGCATTCCACAAAGTGGACTTTCTTTCATGTAAATGATAATGGGCACGTCATTACTGGGTAGGAAGACATCTAAACTGCCAGCACCTACTGAGGCGTCAATGTTGCATTTTTGGGTGCTGCTATTGCTAAAATCAAGAGATGCTTTACCAAATCCAATATTGGCAATGACGTGTCTAGCTCTAGCTAGTTCTAGGTTTTTTGTTTCAATTCGGCCCATATCTGCCTTTACCCAGAAGGTATCCATTTCGATCCTATTGGGTTCACCATCATTATAATTCACTGTGATATCTGCACTTCCTGATCGAACCTTCAATTTACTCACTGAGATATCACTCAAATCAACATCAGCATCACCAAATCCATAGTTTAAGTCTAAATCGTAAATTTTCTCACGGTCGAGAAGGACTTTCCAAAAGTTGTTTTGGGTTTCTTCGGCATGAAGTACTGCGAGTATTAGGCCATCGCTAAGGCTTGAAGATCGAAACTCTTCTAGATCAAGAGCTACTTGGCAAGTGCCGTTGACAACCTTGCTTTTAAAGGAAGGATTGATTTTCTCCAGATCTGGATTGCCATAGATGGAAAGGGGGCCTTTCTCATCGGATGCTTTAAGATAACAGTTCCCCGTGGTGGCTTCAAGACTAAAGCTGATAGTGTCGTACCCCTGAGATTCCTGAAGGGTATAAAACTTCTTCAACTGCCCAAAACCAAATGAAAAAACCAGCACTAAAGCTGACGTCAGTACCAATCGCAACATCATCTACCATACGAAATGCGTGGAGATGTGTTACGATTTTTTTTATGCGCCGAAGAATTCTTTCATATTTTCAAAGAAGCTTCTCTCTCCTTTGGCAGGATTTGGTTTGAAATTCTCTGAATCACGTAGCGATTCTAACACACTTTTCTCTTCTTTGGTCAAGGTTTTTGGCGTCCAGACGTTGATATGAATCAGCTGATCACCAGTTCCATAACCTTCTATACTCTTAATTCCTTTTCCTCTCAATCGGAGTATTTTTCCACTTTGAGTTCCTGGATCAATTTTAATTTTTACACGACTATTGATCGTAGGTACTTCTATGTCCGTGCCCAAGACTGCATCAATAAAATTGACATGCAGGTCGTAGATCACATTGTTGCCATCTCTTTTTAAAATTTCATCTGCCTGCTCTTCGATCAGGATGAGGAGATCTCCGGGAATGCCTCCAGCTACTTCGTTACCTTTCCCGCTCATAGACAATTGCATGCCATCAGAGACACCAGCAGGTATTTTGATTGTGATAAGATCCTCTTCACGGCGCATTCCGGAGCTATCTGTTCCTGTTGCTCTGCTGCTGACAGTCTGGCCAGCTCCACCACATGCTGGACAAGTAGATGTAGACATCATTTGGCCAAGCATGGTGTTCATTACTTTTCTCACTTGACCAGAGCCCTGACAGGTTGCGCAAGTGCCAAATTTTGTTTCTGGATCGACAACTAGTCGGTTGACCTTAATTTTTTTCTCAACTCCGTTAGCAATGTCTTGAAGATTGAGTTTCAGTTTGATTCTGAGATTGCTACCTTTTCTGGTACGTCGACCTCCGCCTCCACCACCTCCAAAGAAGCTGTCAAATGGACTACCACCTCCGCCACCAAAGATGTCTCCGAATTGTGAGAAGATATCATCCATGTTCATGCCGCCACCGCTGTATCCACCAGCAGCACCTTGATGACCAAAGCGGTCGTATTTCTGACGCTTTTCGTCTTTACTGAGTACCTCGTACGCCTCAGCAGCTTCTTTGAATTTTTCTTCTGCTTCTTTGTTGTCTGGGTTTTTATCCGGATGGAATTTGATGGCAATCTTTCGATAAGCCTTCTTTATTTCATCTTTGGCCGCCCCTTTGTCAACACCTAATATTTCGTAAAAATCTCTTTTTGCCATTATTATGAATTTGCGCCAGTTACCACTTTGGCAAAACGAACCACTTTTTCTCCTAGGAAATAGCCTTTTTCTACTACATCCACGACTTTTCCAGCAAGCTCAGGGCCACTTGGAATTTGAGTTATTGCTTCATGGAAGTCGTCGTTGAAGTCGTCTCCTTTATTCACATCCATCTTCCTAACGCCTTTGGACTCCAGTACTTTTTTGAATTTATTATAGATCAGTTCAGTACCCTCTCGCGCTGGATCTTCTTTAGTTTCCATGGCATTGATGGCACGTTCAAAGTCGTCCATCACTGGAATAAGACTTTCCATCAGATCTTTGCTCGCACTAGATATAAGCTCTAAACGCTCCTTTGCGGTACGTCTTCTGAAGTTTTCAAATTCAGAATAGAGTCTTAAATATTTATCTTTGGACTCACTTACATCAGCTCGTAATTGGTCTATTTCTGAAAGCTCAGGGACTTCTTCTGAAGCCTCACTATTTTCATTTTCAGAAGATTCCTCAACGTCTGCATGAGTTTGTTCTGTCTGATTTTCTTCGACTTGTTCGATTTCTTTCTCTTCTACTTTTTCTTTTTGCATGATGATCTTAACTTAATAGTTAGACAGGGGTGCGTTGACAATTTCTTTGCCAATTGGGGAGCTGCTGACAACTTGTCAGAATAGGCGTGGATTATTAAAAGAATTATGGGTTGAGCATTTGCCAGACTTTGTCTTTCAATGTCTGAATACCATATCCTGTGATGCTTGAAATAAACACATATGGGATATCTGGAAGCTCTTCCTCCATCTCACCAATTAGCTCTTCATCGAGCATATCTGATTTGGATATGGCCAGTAAGCGATCTTTGTCAAGGAGCTCCGGATTGTACTTCGTGAGCTCATTGAGAAGTATATCGTATTCTGCCTGAATGTCCTTCGCGTCGGTTGGGATGAGAAACAATAACATAGAGTTTCGCTCAATGTGTCTTAGAAACCTTGTTCCCAATCCTTTACCTTCGGCAGCACCTTCTATAATTCCAGGAATATCAGCCACTACGAAAGAGCGCTCATCCCTATAAGAAACAACACCAAGATTTGGTACTAGTGTAGTGAAAGCGTAATCAGCTATTTCCGGTTTGGCCGCTGAGATCACAGATAAAAGCGTCGATTTCCCCGCATTCGGGAAACCAACCAATCCGACATCAGCAAGAATTTTTAATTCAAGAATAATCCATTTTTCTACTCCCTCGATACCTGGTTGGGCATATCTGGGTGCTTGATTGGTGGAATTCTTAAAATGAGAATTTCCCTGACCTCCCATCCCTCCAGGAAGCAATACTTGCTCTTCGCCATCTTCCATTATTTCCAGCAAGACCTCACCTGTGTCCACATCTTTTGCGATGGTACCAATCGGCACATCTAGATAAATATCTTCAGCATTCAGTCCTGATCTGTTTCCGCCTTCACCGTTTCCTCCATGATCTGCTTTGACATGCTTTCTGTACTTCAAATGCAGTAATGTCCACATTTGCTTATTGCCACGAAGTATGATATGACCTCCACGACCACCGTCTCCACCGTCAGGACCTCCCTTTGGAACAAATTTTTCTCTACGAAAATGTACAGAACCTGCTCCACCATCTCCCGACCGTGCATAGAGCTTCACATAGTCGATAAAGTTTGAATCCATTTTTTATTGGTTAAGGCCACTGATGACCTTTGAAATTTCTTCGAAGATGCCCTCAATGGAGCCCACACCTTCTATACCGGTAAATTTTCCTTGGCTTTGATAATACCCCGCTACTGGAGATGTTTCTCCCTCATATACACGAATCCTAGTTGTGATCTTTTCATCATCCTGATCGTCCACTCTGCCAGAGGTTTTTGACCTTTCTTTTATTCTTATTCGCAACTCATCCTCAGGTACCTGTAAGGCAATCATACCTGAAATAGAAAGTCCATGCCCTTTGAGCATTTTGTCTAAAGCCTCGGCTTGGTTGATAGTACGTGGGAATCCGTCAAAAATGAATCCTTTACTATCCAGAGATTCTTCAATACGGCTTTCAACCATCCCAATTACTACCTCGTCTGGAACCAATTTGCCTTCATTCATATACTTCTTGGCTAGTAGTCCAAGATCAGTTCCTTCTCCAAGATTCTCGCGAAACAAGTCTCCCGTGGCAATGTGCACAAGATTGAATTTTGCAATGATTTTTTCACTTTGTGTTCCCTTTCCTGCTCCAGGAGGGCCGAACAATACAATATTTAACATGACGTGTGTTCTTATATACCTTTAAATATAGTGATTTCAGTGTATGTCAATTCTCTACTGCCGTGTATATCTGAGGAAGTTGCCTGCCTTCTCCAAGGTAGTCCATTCCAAAACCCACTACGAATTTATTTGGAATATCTATACCGATATAGTCAATGGGAAATTGATCTTTAAATATGTCTTTCTTTAATAATAAAGTGGCTATGCTCACCGATTTAGGTTGTTGTTGATTGAGCATCTTGAGTAAATGGGACAATGTCTGACCCGTATCAATGATGTCTTCTATGATCAAAAGCTCCTTGCCGTTTATGGGGGTAGTTAGACCAATGATATTTTCAATCCTGCCTGTGCTTCGCGTACCCTCATATGACTTTAGCTTGATTAGCTCTATTTGAACATTAAGCTTCAGCCTTTTTACCAAATGGGCTAGGAAAACAAAGGCGCCATCTAGCACCCCGATTATGATTAATTCGCGCCCTTCAAAGTCTTTATTAATAGTTCTAGCTAAAGAAATAATGGCTTCTTTGATTTCACTTTTGCTAATGAAAGGCTCAAAAGCTTTGTCCGCTAATATGATATTCTCGTCTTTCACAGTGAATGCATTAGGTACTGATACATGGCGATCATGTCACTTAGATCTTTCACATGCACTTTTTCATGAGGGGAATGTACATTGTCTTCTGGAGCCCCTATGAAAAGCCAGTCGATTGGATATGGAGAGAAATGTACCTCTCTGCCATCGCTAGAGCCAGATCCTTCTACTTCTAGCTGATAATCTATTCCTGATTGGTCTGCCAAATTTAGAATTTTCTCTAGGAATAATCTTCTTGGGATGTGCCTGTCTCTCATAGAGATTGCCACTCCTTTACCATGTTGTACACCTTCAGTGACCCATGTGATATCAGAGATCAATGCCTGGCGAACCTTGTAATTCTCCGATATATATTTAATAAGCATTGGCACAGAACCTCCGCCATGCTCCTCGAAAGAGCTAAAAACTATCAAGCCGTCTTGGAGTGTTTCGGCAACTCGCAATGCATTGTAAATACCCAGTCTATTGTCCATGTAAGGACCTTCTATAAAATCATCGGACACTTTGAGTTCTGGATTCCATGTAAGCGTAGTGCCTGTAGCTATTGCTCTTGGGAATTTGTAAAATAGATTTCCATCTTCTTCTCTGAGGCTACACTGAATCTCGCCTAGTCCATCACGACCAACCAGTTTATAGCCAGTTTCCACATCAGGGCCACCAATTGGCACCAGTTGATCCTGATATCTCACGGTAAAACCAATGGTGTCCATATGTGCAAAGATTGCCGTGCGAGGGTTGCCGAATGCCAAAATAAGATTGTCCTGAAGGTAATCGCCCTCAATTACTTTAGGTTGGACGATCCATTTTTTAGCATTTTTTGAAACATACTCCATTAGGAATTGCTTCATAAAATGCTCACTCCCTGATGGAGACGCTACTTGTATGAGTTGTTCGAGTAATTTCATGGTGAAAGGGCGCAAAGATAACTTTTAGGTAATCACCCTTGCTCATAAAATTCGTATAAATTCAAACACTCATTATCCTATTTTCAAATGCCTCTAATTCTTAAATACTTAATGGTTTATGCATTAAGCGCAGTAAAGATCATCTTCGGCCCTACTTTGGGGTTAGCATATGGCTTTTCTGTGGTTGAGACAGTAGTAATTTCTGTGTTGGGTATGATGACCACTGTATATCTTTTTAGCTACTTCGGTGAGTCGATGCGCATTATCTTCAGGAGATTCACTTTCTCGAAGAAAAATAAGAAGGTTTTCACACCGAAAAAACGCCGTTTTGTAAAAGTATGGATTAAATATGGTGTCCCTGGAATCGCATTTCTAACCCCAATATTGCTCTCTCCTATTGGAGGGGCAATTATAGCGAACGCTTTTGGGGGCAAAAGAAAAGAGATCATCAAGTGGATGTGGATTTTTGCACTATTGTGGTCGATTATTTTGACTCTACTTGTAAAATATGCTGGGGATCTACTCAGCGAGTATGGTCTTATTTGACGTTCGCATCATCTTCCATTATTTCAATATCCTGAATTAGCACTCGTTTTGATATGGCTTGTCCAGTCTTAGTTGCAGCTAGCCCACCTAGAGCCGTTTCTTTATACTTGGACTCCATGCTCTGCCCAACTTCACCCATTGCGTCTACGCATTCATCCACTGGGATCACTGGGCTTACATCTGCCAGAGCTATTTGAGCAGATGAATTTGCAATTGCAGCAGCACTGGCGTTTCGAACTACACAAGGTATCTCTACCAATCCAGCTACAGGATCGCAAATTAGCCCCAGCATGCATTGTATTGTAATTGCTACTGCATTGAACGCTTGGTCATTGGTGCCGCCTAGTGCATAAACTATGGCTGCAGAAGCCATGGCCGCAGCGGAACCAGTTTCTGCTTGACATCCTCCCACAGCCCCAGATATAGAAGCTCGTTTCTCCAAAATAAGAGCAACTCCTGCCCCAATTAATAATCCCTCGAGAATTGTACGATCAGTTAAGTTGTGAATTTCCTGAAGAGTCACCATGGTTCCAGGCAAAATCCCAGAGGCACCAGCAGTAGGAGCAGCGACCACACGTCCCATGCAGGAGTTGACCTCTTTTGCGGCTAGCGCACGAGAGATTAATTTTTGAAATTCGGGGGAAAGGACAGCTATCGGGTGATTGGCTACTTTTTTGGCGCCACTTTTTATCATGCCAGAGTAGGAATTCATTTCCTGAGTAAGACCTGTTTGAACAGCCTCTTTCATCACAGAATAGGCCTTGGTGAGACCTTCCCATACTTGGGCTTCTGTAGCGCCTCGTTGGTCTATTTCATATTGAAGTACAGGTAGGTAGAGCGGCAATTTCTGTTGGTCACAGTGCTCTTTCCATTCTTGGAAACTATCGAATAATATACTCATGAGATATTTGTTTTTGGGGTATGCGAAGATACAATTATTAGTGATCAGGTCTAAAGGCCAGTATTTACAGAAGGTATTATGGTGTAAAATATATCTTTGTGCCATGTTGAAAAATGACTTGATCTTAAGGGCAGCCAGAGGCGAAAAGACAGAACGAACTCCCGTTTGGGTAATGAGGCAGGCAGGAAGAATCTTGCCGGAATACAGGGCAGTTCGGGGTAGACTGAGCGGTTTCAAAGAATTGGTGGAAACACCTGAATTAGCGGCTGAAGTGACAATACAACCAGTAGAGCTGCTCGGTGTAGATGCAGCTATCATTTTTTCAGATATTTTGGTGGTGCCAGAGGCGATGGGATTGACCTATGAAATGGTAGAGAAAACTGGCCCTATTTTCCCGAAAACTATCAAAGAAGTTGCCGATTTAAGTGCACTCAAAATAGCAGATGCTTCAGATTTGGCATATACTATCGATGCAATAAAGATCACTAAGGAAGCCTTAAATGGGCGTGTACCTATCATTGGATTTGCAGGAGCGCCTTGGACAATATTGGCTTACATGGTGGAAGGGAGCGGTAGCAAGACGTTTTCCAAAGCAAGAAAAATGCTCTACCAAGAGCCTGAGCTGGCGCATCAGCTATTAGACATGATTACCGAAAGCACCATAGCCTATCTCAAAGGGCAAGTAGCAGCTGGGGCTGATATGGTACAGATATTCGACTCTTGGGCTGGAGTATTGCCCCCTGCACATTACACTGAATTTTCATTAAAGTACATTGAGAAGATTGTCACAGCTTTGGAGGCCGTACCTGTAACTGTTTTCGCCAAAGGTGCCCATTTTGCCCTTGAGGCAATTGGCAAGACGTCTTGCAACACCGTGGGACTTGATTGGAACATGGATATTGCTAAGTCGAGGGAACTATTACCAACCAAAACATTACAAGGCAATCTCGATCCTTGCGCTCTTTACGGAACATTCTCGCAAATTGAAAAAGCTACCAAGTCAATGCTTAAGGAATTTGAAGGTCATTCGCACATCGCTAATCTTGGACATGGCGTATATCCAGATACTGATCCTGAGAAGGTAAAGTGCTTCATAGATGCAGTGAAGAGTTACTGATCTATAAACCTGTTACAAATGAAAAGAAGCTGCCTTTTGAGACAGCTTCTTGTGAAAAAAGGGCAATGGGATGAAGGTAAAGCGTGAGTTTTCAAAAAAACCAACTAAGCGTGTTTAGGAGTATTGCGCATCATTAAGTAGGCAAAAGCAACCAAACAAAAAGTGCCTGCTATTCCGAATATCATCGGAAAACGTTCGTCAATACCTTGATAGGTAAAGCCGGAAATGAGCGCACCCATTCCTATACCTATCTCTAGGAAAATAAATAAAGTGGAAATCCCCTTTCCCCTAGAGGTATCTGGGCTCAAATCAATGGTCCAAGCAAATAAAGTAGGTGAATTGAGGCCATAGCCAAGTCCGAAGCAAAAAGCACCAATAAAAAACTGCGTGACTGTCGTAGAAAATCCAATAATAAACATGCTCACAAAGAGTATAAGCGTGCTTACTTTCAAGACGATAGTTCGACCAAAACGATCGGACATTTGACCGCCAATAATCCTCACTAGCAAAGATGAGCCGGTAAACATCACGAAGAATAACCCGCGATTTTCAATCCCTAAAAAATCGCCAAAATCTGGGGCAAGAGTTACTACTGTTCCAAAAGCCAGCGTAGTAAGCACCATCACAATAGCGGGTGCAAAAACAAGCGGCTCAAAAATATCATTGCGACTTATTTTGAGCATACTCTTATTGAATTTACTCCTATCAACCAGTGTCTCTTTCATCCCCGCAAGTATGGCTACAGATGCAAATGCGAAGATTGAACTTAAGTAAAAGAGCGTATTCATCCCGAATTCTAAAAATACCCAGCTCCCCACTGCAGGACCTGAAGCCATCCCAATGGAACCAAAGAAACTTAAAATCCCTAACGCTTCACCGCGCTTGTCTTTAGTAACTATATCTGCAACATATGCAGAAGTACCTGTTGGTTTGAACCCTGTAGAAAATCCGTGAAAAAGTCGAATGGCTAAAAAGCCAAAAACTGAAGTGGCAAGTGGATAGCACAAAGCAGCCAAGCCGCTCACAATAGCTCCTATTAGCATTACAGGGATTCTCCCCCATTTATCTGTGAGCTTGCCACTGAATGGTCTTGAAAGACCAGCTGTAAGTGTGAAAAGTGCAACAATAAGTCCCACATACTCCTCTCCTCCCATTCTCGATAGATAACCTGGAAGCTCCGGGATAATCATCGTAAAGGAGGAGAAGAATAAGTATGAACTAAGTGATAATAACCAGAAATTTTTGGAGTACTTCTTCAGCATTGTCACCCTTGACCATGCAATAAAAAGGCTTTGATGTAGCCCATCAAATCACCATCCAAGACATTTTGAACATCTGTCCGTTCAAAACCCGTACGAGCATCTTTGATCAGTTTGTAAGGGTGAAGCACATAATTTCGGATTTGTGATCCAAATTCAATCCTCATTTTCCCGGCTTCCACTTTGTCCCGCTCTGCATTTTGCTTTTCAACCTCACGCTGATAAAGCTGAGACTTCAGCATTTGCATCGCACGTTCCCTGTTGGCAAGCTGCGATCTGTCTACTTGACAAATCACTACTATCCCCGTTGGTTTGTGAGTGATCTGAACTTTGGTTTCTACCTTGTTTACATTCTGACCTCCTGCTCCTCCAGATCTTGAAGTATGCAGTTCTATGTCATTAGGATGAATCTCTATTTCTATAGAATCGTCCACGACAGGATAAACATATACGGAAGCAAATGAAGTATGACGCCTTCCTCCACTATCAAATGGCGAAATACGTACGAGTCTATGAACACCGTTTTCCGATTTCAGATAACCATACGCAAGCGGACCATCAAATTCCAATGTTACGGATTTTACACCAGCCACATCTCCCGCTTGGAAATCAACCTCACGTACTTTGTAACCATTGGCTTCTCCCCACATGATATACATACGCATAAGTATTCCTGCCCAATCGTTGCTTTCTGTGCCACCAGCACCCGGCGTGATCTGTAACATGGCCGAGAGTTGGTCTTCCTCTCCTGAAAGCATTTTCTCAAACTCGAGCGCTTCTACTTCATCAAAAGCGATTTTGTAGGCTTTGTTAACATCCTCTTCAGTCCCTTCCCCTTCATTGAGAAATTCCTGTAAGGTTTCTGCTTCTTCAATAGCTGCTGTTACTTTTTCGAAGTGATCTGTCCAGCTTTTCTTGGATCGAATGGCCTTCAATGTGATTTCAGCTTGTTCTGGATCATTCCAAAACTCAGGCTGAGCTGTGACCAATTCCTCCTCCTCTATTTCTTTCTTCTTGGTATCATAGTCAAAGATACCTCCTCAAAGCCAAAATACGGGCCTTCAAGTCTTTCAACTGATCTGTAGTCATGTTGTAGATTTAGTGTTGTCGAATATTCGAGTGCGAATTTATAAAGAATTGGTCGCGACTACACTTAAGCCAGAATAAAGATTTTTCGATTTAAAAAAGGTAAATCACCAAGTGGTGCTTTGCATACTATGCGCTGCTCTCATGACGTCCTTTTGAGAAATCTGGCCTATTAGCTTACCCATATTTACAACAGGAAAACGTCTTATTCGTCGCAGTAAAAACATGTCCGCAGCTTCAAAAATATTCATATCTGGAGATATACTAATCACATTTGGAGTCATGTGGTCTGCTACCACTCCATTCAAATTCGGCATATTGTTGTATTTCCCTTTAACCACCTGCTTCATACAATCACCCTCAGAAATAACTCCAACCAATTCGCCAGCCTCATTTACGACTGGGCCACCAGAAATCTTATTCTTGAGGAGAATATTGATCACTTCATCCATGTGTTGGTCAGGTCTGAAAGTGATAAGCTTGGTGGACATATAATCCGACACACTGATTTTCTGTGAAACTGGGGCAGGCTTTGCCATTTGCACGCCTCGATAGCTCTTTACCATAGTCTGTATCTTTTTAATGTGACCTAAGAATTTAAGCCTAATTGTGCGTCTTTCCTAATTATACCGTCTTGATTTGACTGAAATCAAAAGAATCTTCACAATTATGAGAACAGAATTAGATATTTCACCGAACGTAATTAAGTATGTGTAAAGTTGGATTCGTAATTTTTCTGGATTACTTTAGAAGTATAAAAAAGAACCAAATTGAATTTTTACTCACCAATCAAATGACCTATGAAAAAGCAAATTTTCTATTACAAATTTTCTATTACTCCTAATTTTAATTTCTTTATCCAACTGTAAAGAAACTGAGGAGCCAAAAAAGATAGATCTTAACCAGAAATATCTTGTACCATTAGAATACGCACGATCAATTGCTAAAACGATTGATTTAAATGACCCTTTCTCTGGGAAATCTACAAACTCCAACTTAAGGACTACATCCAACTCAATTTCTGATGAGATGGTTATAACCGATGGGACACTACCATCATACTACATATTCAACTTCGGAAATGATGGTTTTGCTGTGATGCCTGGGGATTTTCGGATGACACCTTTACTGGCGTATGGAAGCCATGGAGCCCTTGTAAGTGAAGGGGATACTATCAATCAAGGACTAGCATCACTAATAAAAAATTATTACGAACTCATTAATAATGTTCGCGATACTGCAACTTTTATGCAACCAGCGATATATAATCTATGGACTAGTTTATTGCCAGAGTATGGGATTGATGCTCCTCCGTTAGAGGATCCTTGCGGAATCGACAATCCTTGTGATACAGGTGGTGGCGGTGGTGGCGCAACCAATGAAACTACTCAAACTTGGGGGGCCTTCTTACAGACAAATTGGTTTCAATCTGGGGATTTTAATGATGATTGCCCAAACTATGGATGCTCGCAAAGAACTGATGGAAGGGTCGTAGCAGGGTGCGTGGCAATAGCCATGGGACAAATAATGAGGTATTATGCCCACCCCACTAATTATAATTGGAATGCAATCCCGAATAATAATACCGATGCTTCTTTTGAAACTGCCCAGCTAATCCGAAATATTGGGGATGCTGTAAACATGAATTGGGGTTGTACATCATCTGGCGCGAGTAGCAACAAAGCAAAAAATGCTTTTAAGGATGACTTTGGATATTCTACATCAATAGACTATCGAAATTTTTCACTTAGCAAGTGCACTCAAGATTTACATATGAGTCGACCTGTTTATTTGGATGCGTGTGAGGAGATGTCTACCATTTTAGGGATCCCTGTATATGATGAATGTCATGCGTGGGTTACAGATGGCCATCGACGCACGAATGCTGATGGTTATATATTTAACTACTTGCATATGAACTGGGGATGGGGCAACATTATTGGTGACGGCTTTGGTAACGGATGGTACTTGTATTATGACTGGACACCAACCTCACATGACTATGCCTTCAACAGAAAAATGATTGTAAATATTTATCCGAACAACTAAATACATAAGAGATATGAAAAATATAGCGTTAATTATTACAGTTTGCTTGTTTTGGTCTTGTGACGATGATAACTCAGGAGAAAATGCCGCTTATAGTCCAGCTTTGGACTCCTTCCTGATCATTGATAAGGAATCTGATTCGGATTTGCTTAATCCTGCCACTTTAGGCTATCTAGAACACGATAAAATAGAGGTGACGCGAGTGGACGGATCAAATGAAGTATTGCTAAGTACATATGTTTCAAATGTACCTTTGGAAAGTGGCGGTAGATCTCTCTATAAATTACACTTGGGCGATATTTACGCTCCTGAGAAGGGCCAAGAGTATGACAGTTTGGTGTATTTCATGAAGTTTGACGAAGATATTGATACTTTAACTGTACTAATGGAAAGTAATTTCTTCACGAATTACAGATTTAATGGTACTCTTGTTCCCTTTACCCAAAGAGATTCCCTTTCTAGACTCAATGGATCATATACGCTTTATAAATAATAATGGAGGATATCTCAACGATAGCCTTACGCTGATCCTATTGAAACTTATTAATCGATAAGCTATCAGAAGCCATTTCATGCTAATTTGAAATGGCTTCATTTTTTCGCATTAGGCTTGTATCCCCCCGTTAAGGTTTGCACTACCAGATGCTTCATTTTTAAGCTGAGCTATATCTATAATGGCTGTTCCAAATTCCTCACAGACCAATCCGCCAGCAATATTCGAAAGCTCCGCCGCAAATCCTGAGGATGTTCCAAGAGCAAGACATAATGCCGACACGGCAAACACAGTATCGCCTGCACCAGAAACGTCCAATACCGTTCTTGGATGAGCAGGAAGTATTCCTTGATTAGATAGATCAGCATGAAACATCCCTTGGCCAGACAAAGACACTTGTATTCGACCAATTGATTGTTCTTGAAGGTATTTTGCAGCAGTTTCCTGCATTATCTCAACATTCGACTCATCGATAACCAAATTGAATGCCTTGACAAATTCTAAAAAATTGGGTTTGATCAAATCGACATTTTGGTAGGACCAAAAGTTCTTGAATTTTGGATCTATAGCCACTTTCACATGATGTCCTTTTGTTGCTGCAATGATAGTTGGGATATTTCTAGCATTGAGGCAGCCCTTATCATAATCCTGAAATAGCACTAAATCGCTGCTTGAGATCTCTGCTGAAAACAAATATTGCAACTCATCATTTTGTGCTTGGGTTAGCTCAAAATCATCTTCGAAATCAACTCGTAAAACCTGTTTGGAATCTTCATAAAAGCGAGATTTTACAGTAGTCTTCCTGTCATAACACTCAATGAGCCCTTCGGTACTCAATCCGTCAGACTCCATAAGACTCACCAATTGCTGACCGGCATAGTCCATCCCAATCGGTGAGATCAAATACGGAATGCCTCCTAAAGCTTGGATATTTGCCGCCACATTAGCGGCTCCTCCCAATCGTCTTTCGGTCTTTATTTGACTTAAAATCGGTGTAGAAGAATTTTCAGGAGACATGCGGGACACGCTTCCATGATGGAATTCATCGAGCATGACATCTCCAATGATGATGACTTTTAGCCCTTTAAAAGCATCAAAAACATCATCAATGGAGTGAAAGGTCATTAAGAAAGCTTTGCGAAAGAGGACGCCATTCGCTTCACGGCTTCTCTCAGATCCTCCTCAGAGGCAGCATAAGAAAGTCTCAAACACTCAGGGGCTCCAAATGCTCCACCAGTAACGACCGACACAAAAGAATCAGCCAAAATGTAAAGACTCAAGCCCTCAGCATCATTGATAACTTCTCCTTCTGGAGTTTTTTTACCGAAATAGCTGCTCACATTTGGGAAAAAATAGAAGGCTCCGCCCGGCATATTTACTTTGATACCAGGAATTTCAGAAAGTAGCCCATGGACCAAATCTCTTCTTCGTCGGTACTCTACTACCATCTCTAAGGATGGGGTGATATCTGTGGTAAGTGCAGTAAGTGCTGCACGTTGTGCGATTGAACAGTTGGCAGAGGTAATTTGGCCTTGCATTTTGTTGGAAGCTTTCGCTAACCAAAGTGGTGCGCCGATATAGCCTACTCTCCACCCAGTCATTGCAAACCCTTTTGCGAAACCATTAATAGTGACCGTACGATCAATCATACCGGGCAAAGAACCAATACTTACATGCTTATCGCCATAGTTGATCAATTCGTAAATTTCATCTGAAAGCACTAAAATACTAGGATGATCATTGAGCACAGTGGCAATTGCTTCCAGTTCCTCTTTCGAGAACACTGATCCTGTTGGGTTACAAGGCGATGAAAAAATGATCGCCTTGGTTTTCGTAGTTATCGCCGCTTTTAGTTGTGCTGCAGAAGCTTTGAAATCATTTTCAAGATCACCATCTATGAAGACACACGTACCTTCAGCTAATTCTACCAATGCACTATAGCTTACCCAAAAAGGTGAGAAAATAATCACTTCATCTCCTGGATTTAGAATAGAAAGAAACACATTGGCAATTGATTGCTTCGCTCCATTTGAAACCACTATCTGCTCAGGAGAATAATCAAGATCATTGTCCTTCTTGAATTTTGCGCTAATTGCTTCACGCAAATCAAGGTAGCCATTCACAGGAGGATAAGCGAAATACTTCCCCTCATCAATCGCCGCTTTGGCACCTTCTTGTATGTGCTTTGGGGTTTTAAAATCAGGCTCACCTAAACTTAAACTAATTACATCCACACCCTTTTGCTTCAATTCACGTGATTTGGCAGCCATTGCAAGGGTGGCAGATTCCGCCATGTTTTTGATTCGATCTGATCTTAAATCCATTATCTTTAATTGTTTTGAGGTGCAAAATTAATTAATTCATTCCCATCGACAAATGGCAAAAACTATCTATTTAATATTTATTGCATTGATTTTTTCAAAATTTTGCAATGCTCAGGACACGTTATCCAAAATTGAATTTGGCGCTTATCTGGATGGCTACTTCACTTATGACTTTAGCAAACCAACAAATCATCAACGGCAATACACCACACAATATGATCAACACAATACTTTCGCCATCAATCATGCTTGGATTAGCGGTTCGTATAAAGGCGAATCGGTCAGAAGTGTGATTGCGTTGCAATTAGGTTCTTTTCCACTGCGCAACCAAGGAGGGGAGCCTGAAGTATATCAGCAGCTCATCTATAAAGCCTATGCAGGCCTGCGCATTACCAAAAATAGCTGGCTAGACTTTGGCGTATTTGAGGGGCACTTTGGGTATGAAAGTGCTTTATCTATAGACAGAGCTTTGCTTTCGCCTGCTCTAAGCACAGAATATACACCTTACTATCAGACTGGCATTAGGTATGGCCATGAGCTTGGCGACAAAACGAAAATCACTTTCGTACTTCTCAATGGCTGGCAGTCAATAGCCGAAACCAATGACCAAAAATCGTTCGGCATGGCTATTTCACATCAACTAATGCCATGGCTAAACCTTTCATATGGTAACTATTTTGGAAATGAATCAACCGACAGCAATGATCAAAATCGTTCCCATCACAATTTCGTGGCTCAAATCAACCCCATCGAAAAGTTGGAACTCGCAATTCAAGCGGACTTTACAAATCAAAAAAACGCGGTAGATGATCAAGAACTCCAAACGAGTATGTTCACTTTCGTTTCTTCTTACCGCTTCACTGACAAATGGTCGATCGCTGGAAGATATGAAAATGCTTCTGATAAAGATGGATTGCTCATCGAAGGAGTTGTAGGTCCAATAAAAATGTCAGTTGTCAGTCTTGCTCTAAATTATAGTCCGGCGGAAAACACTTCGTTAAAAATGGAGGTAAAGACCTATAAGGATGAGCTTCGTAATTTTGTCGGAGACAAAGGATCTGGAACAGGGGCATTCGTATTGAGTGGTGGGCTCGCACATAGACTAGGGCAATAAAAAACCCCAAGCTTACGCAAGGGGTTTCTTTCTTTAGAATTCAGCTCTCAGCTAATTAATTAGCTACGAATTCTTTTAATCTTCTGTTTTTACTTGGCTCACGAAGCTTTTGAAGTGCCTTCTCTCTGATCTGACGTACACGCTCTCTTGTAAGTCCCATAGCATCACCTATTTCTTCAAGAGTATAAGGGTTGTCATGTCCGATACCGAAGCTCATCATGATTACTTCGCGCTCACGAGCAGTCAAAGTAGACAATGCTCTCAATGTCTCTACTTTCAATGAATCATTGAAAACCAACTCTCCATCTGTAGGAGCAGTCATTTGGTTTTCCAATACATCCAAAAGTGAACCTGACTCATCTTCACCAAAAGGAGCATCCATTGACATTTGCTTCACCTCAGCTCCGAGTGTGTTTCTCACTTCGCTAGGCTTCATGTCCAATACTTCAGCTAGTTCTTCTTCAGTTGGCTCACGCTCAAACTGCTGCTCTAGCTCAGCATATGCTCTTCTGATCTGGTTGATTGCACCAGATTTGTTCATTGGCAATCTCACGATACGTGATTGCTCTGCCAATGCTTGCATGATAGACTGTCTAATCCACCATACTGCGTAAGAAATGAATTTGAAACCTTTGGTTTCATCAAATTTCTTAGCCGCTTTGATCAGTCCAAGGTTACCTTCATTGATCAAATCATTGAGAGGTAAACTTCTGTTTTGATATTGTTTGGCAACAGATACAACAAATCGCAAGTTAGCTTTCACCAATTTTTCTAAAGCCAGTTCATCACCTTCACGGATTCTTTTGGCCAAAGTCACCTCCTCATCTGGAGTAATCATAGGTACGTTACTTACTTCTGTAAAGTACTTTTCCAGGGTGTGACTTTCCCGTCTGTTGGTGATCGATTGCGTAATCTTGAGTTGTCTCATATGATGCTATAATGTTTTAGGGCCGATAGTTTACTATCATTTTATTCCCGTGTCGCCTTACTTTTACTATAAAGACGAACCGCGAATTTACGAGTTTATTAGATACGTGTCAAATACTTTCGTAAAAAGAATAATTCTGTAGTATTAACCACAAATCATCTCAATAGGTTTCAAATCTTTTAATAACGCTTTCTGTACTTGAAAATCAATTCAACCTCTTGGCAGTGATCGACTTACAATAAAAATACTGATAAGGGCTAGAAAGGTTGCCAGTATGAAAGGTGCTCCAGGAAAGTAGACGGGATTCTCTGGGTTGGTAAAATATCTAAAAATCCCTGTCATCAATAAAGGCCCCACTATGGCCGTCAAAGTCATCACACTCGTAAGCCCTCCTTGAAGTTCGCCTTGGGCATTTTTTGGAATCTGACCAGACATGATCGATTGAAGAGAAGGGCCAGATATGCCACCAAATGCATATGGAACAATCACCGCATAGACCATCCAAGATTCTGTGACAATACCCATCATTAACAATCCGAATGCATTGAAAGCAAAACCTGTATAAACGGCATTCGTTTCACCTATCCTTTTCACAATCGGCCCAACCAAGGCTCCCTGAACTATCGCAACCATCACACCGACAAATCCCAATGAAAGACCTATCTCAAGGGAAGACCAACCAAATTTTTCAATGGTAAAAAATGACCAATTGGAGTGAGTAGCATTTGCTGCAACGTAAATAACAAACAGAGCCACCACCAACCACACAATCTTTTGATGACTCAAAATTCTTTTTAACGTACCAAATGGATTTGCTCTTTTCCATGAAAATGGACGTCTATCCTCTTTTGAGAGAGATTCCGGCACAACGAAAAAGCCATAGATGGCATTGAGCAATGAAAGCGCAGCTGCACCCATGAATGGAACACGAGTGCCGATTTCTCCAAGAAACCCACCCAGGGTAGGTCCAACCACAAAGCCTAAGCCAAAAGCTGCACCTATCATTCCGAAGTTTTTAGCTCGATTATCCGGTGTACTTATGTCAGCAATGTATGCATTGGCCACTGTGACACTTCCTCCACAAAGCCCTGAAATCATTCTGGCAACAAAAAGCCACACCAATGTAGGCGCAAAAACAATCACGATATAGTCTAAACCCAAACCAACAAGTGATGTGAGCAGCAATGGTCTGCGGCCATATTTGTCACTCAGACCACCTAAAATAGGTGCCGCAAAAAACTGAACAATGGCATAAGTAGCTGCCAGTATTCCTCCAAAAAGTGACGATTTACTGTTGTCAAAGCCGGTAAGCTCAGATATCAATGCTGGAACCACTGGAATGATCAATCCAATACCCAAAATATCTATGAGTACAGTGATGAAAATAAAACCAATCGCTGCGTTACCGTGCTTCATGTTCCGCGAAAATAGGGTATTTCAGTCCTTAAGGTTTTACTAAATCGTTAAGACTTTTTTAATTTCATTTAAACGCATTCGCTTTAGCAAAAGCCTGAATCTTAGAATATGAAGTATTGCTGCCAAAGTAAGGCCAATAAGCAGCGCATACCAGATACCCTCAATCCCAAAATCTAAGTGGATGCCTAGGAAATATCCCAGGGGAATTGCAATAACCCAAAATGAGAAAAAAGTAACGAATGTTGGCATTCTAACATCTGTGAGCCCTCTTAACACACCCAAACCAACGGATTGCAGTCCATCTGAAATTTGAAATCCTGCAGCGATGACAAGTATTCCAGCGGCAATTTTTTGAACCTCAGCGTCATCGACGTAAAGCGCTGGCAATACATCTCGTAATAAGATAAAAGACAGAGCCGCTAGCATCATGAACATGGTGACTAGCGTAAAAGAAGTAATCCCTGCCAAGCGGAGATTGATGAAATCCCCAAGTCCTTTTTGATTACCTATACGTACCGTGGCTGCCGCGGCTATCCCTGTCGCTACCATATAAGTAACAGCCGAAATGTTCAATGCTATCTGATGTGCAGCAAGAGCCTCAGCACTGATCCAACCCACCATTATAGAGGCCATAGCAAACGCCCCAACTTCAAAGACATACTGCATTCCCGTTGGCACGCCTATCTTGAACATTCGCTTGAGTTGGGCAGTATCCAATCTCCAATGAAAGCCTTTCAATCCTTTTCGAATCGCCCACCACATCAAGAAAGCCATGACTACACGACTGATCAATGTGGCATAGCCGGCACCATCGAGCCCCAGTTCTGGAAAACCAAATTCCCCATAGATCAATAAATAATTGAGTGCCACATTCAATAAATTGGCAATGATTGACACCACCATGGGATTGAATGTATCTGAAAGTCCCTCGGCATATTGCCGAAAGGTTTGAAAGATCATAAGTGGAATTAGTGAGGTACTCACAATGATTAGATAAGGCTTGGCCCCAACCGCAACAGGCACCTCTTGTCCAAAATGCAACAAAAAAGGACTGGCGGCAATACCAATACCACACAAGGCCAATGACACTACAACATTGAGTACCAAAGCGCTTTGCAAAAACTTCATGAGCTTAGTTTGATTCTTGGCGTTTGTAGCAGCTACTAGAGGCGTCACCGCATAGCTAACGCCAATACCAAAAAGTATAAGCACATGAAAAATAGTCCCCGCAAAAGTGGCTGCTGCCAAAGGAATGACCCCCACTCGACCCACCATCATCGTATCCGCCACTGAGACCATGATATGGCCCAACTGACCTACCACTACTGGATACGCAAGCATGAGATTTCTACGAAAATGTTCCTTGAGGGTCAATGGTATTTGATTTTGGAGCGCTAAGTTAGGAGTTTCAATTTTTAGATTCCCAAGATTCTTCCCAGCTTCAGAATAGCAACCATCGACAATCCATCAGTAATTCGTCCATCCAGAACCATCTTGTGAGCCTCCTCGAAAGGGAGTTTCATAATTTTTAAATCCTCCGTCTCTTCGAACTCAGTTGCCCCCTGAGTTAGTCCTTTTGCTAGGAAAGCATAGCCTACTTCATCGGTTACCGAGTTGGAGGTGTGCATTTTCAAAAATTGACTCCACTCTTTGGCCTCCAAGCCAGTTTCTTCTTTGAGCTCTCTCTTGGCTGACTCCAAAGGATCTACTCCCTTGATGCCGCCTCCCATGGGCACTTCCCAAGAATATTCATTGAGGGTATAGCGCCACTGACCGACTAGCCAGGTATTATTTTCATCATCAAGTGGAATGACCGCAATGGCCAAATTTTTAAACAAAACCTTGCCATAGATGCTGTCTCCACCACCTGGATTGATCACCGAATCTTCCTCTACGGTGATCCAAGGATTGTCATATATCTGCTTTGATGACTTTAGCTTCCATGGGTTTTTTTCCATGGGGTAAAGGTAGGGGATGAATGAGATTACTTCGTCGTGCCTCCTCGTAATGGACGCCATGTCATTCCATTTGTCACGCTGAGAATTCCTGTCCTGCTAGGATCGGAAAATAGACATTTCCAACACAGACCTCCAAGGTTTTGAACCGAGTCGCGCAGACCTTTTGGGAAGTTCAAAACTTTCCAAAAGGTAGAGATTCCGATATTTTGGTTCGCTTCTCTTACCAAAAACCGGAATGACGGGAGTGTATTTGTACTCATTTCATTCGCACAAAACCGGAATGACGAACAAATCACGTCATGCCGGTTTTCGGAGCGCAGTGGAGGAATACCGACATCTGTTTTACCGGCCTGCCGGCGAGCCGTAGCGAGGTGTAACAGAGCGAAATGCCGGAATCTGGAGTGTCGTGCAGAGATTCCGGTATTTTGGTTCGTGACACTCACCAAAAACCGGAATGACGAGAGGGTCAGGGAATGTCTATGTTTCGAGGCTCCTCCTTCGTCGGCCTCAACATGACATTTCTAAAATCCGCCAAATCCCAAAACCGCCTTTAAACGCCTCTACCCCCCATCGGAAATGGGGGTACCCACTTCGGAAGTACCCCCTCCACTTCATAGGCGAACTGGTTTACCTTTTTGTCGAACTAGTTCACCTTTTTGGTCAACTCACTCAGTTGTGAGGTGGGTAGCCACTAGCCTGGGACGCAAAAGAAAAGACCAACGCCTCGGCATTGGTCTTTTACTATTGACTTTTTAGGGTATTGAGTGGGTCTTTAAGCCGTCACTTTTACTTTACCTTGTCCTTCAAACCTAACCCTCAGATCATCATAGATCGCTTTGGCGCCAGGGATGTTCATCTTGGCGGCCATTTTCACAGAGTTGTAGTAACTCAACGCGGCGATGTATGCCTCAGATCCTGCCAG
>JBLIFO010000004.1:0-37423 GCA_047633875.1 Marinoscillum sp.
GACAGCTGGTGATAAACTTTATGCTGTGCTCAATGACACTTCAGCCATTAGCATTCTGGATAATGGTTTCGAAAATATCATCTTGGGAAACAATGAAGAAATTATTGGTCTCGTTTATGAAAATGATTTGAAGCTGCTTTTCTCAGACAGAATTACAGATGCAGAACTAAATATTCTCGTGAATCTACCCAACTCAATTGTCGCCTCATCTTTCTTGTTTTCAGATGGTTTTTGGGTGGGTACTACGGATGCTGGCTTATATATGCCAGCAAAGTTAAATATTTTTCCGCAAGGTCCATTGAGCGATCACATCACCAATATCTCCTTTACCAACAACAAACTTTACACACTTTACGGTCCTTCTCCTAGTTTGTATGATGGATCTGTCGATTCGATGGGTTACAGCCAGTTTGATAATAACTCCTGGACAAGCAATATCATTAATGGTTTTTACAATATCTCGGACGTTAAATTTTTTAATGGACGTAACTTCTTTTCATCAGCTGGATTTGGTCTGTATGATGAGCTCCTCAAGGATACAGTTGCTGGGCTTTCTGAAAATATCCAAGGTGGCTTACCCATTATTCCATCCCTTGCTTTGCACGAATCGCAGCTTTATTTCCCTTCTTATCTAAATCAAAATGTACTTTATAGTCTCGATATAAATGGAATACTTAATTCTATTTCATCCAGTAGTTTAGGCACTCAAAGACCAGTAGCTATCAAAATCTCACAATACGATGTAGCGTGGATTCAAAGAGATGGGTTTGAGGGTGGCGGTTTTGTGGCTATTGATTTGAATGACCAAAACTCTAGACGAATAACAGGCGCCGATGGATTGCCTTCCTCTCAAATCTCTGATATGGTGATAGATCTAGATGATGAAGCGTGGGTTGCTACGGCAAGTGGACCTGCGGTATTTTCAAACGCAAGCTTTATCTTCAATAATGATGATGCCATTACCCCTATTTTTGATAATCAACTCCTGTTTGAAAATGAATACATATATAGTGTTGCGGTGGATGGTGGCAATAGGATATGGATGAGTACAGAAAGTGGGCTATTTATTTTCGATAATACTTTGAGTAAACTAGACGAGCATTTCGACACTGAAAATTCACCTCTCCCTTCCAATATTGTTAATAAAATGGCCTACAATGCGCAAACTGGAGAAATGTATTTGTTGTCCACTAAGGGACTCGTATCATATCGCAGTGCATCGTCTCAAGGCTCAATGTCAAATACCGCAGTTAGCATTTATCCGAATCCAGTAAGACAAGGATATGATGGGAAAGTCGGCATATCCGGTATGACACAAAATGCGAATGTCAAAATAACCAATATCCAAGGCAAGCTAATACGAAGTTTAAAAGCCAACGGAGGTAGCCTTGCATGGGACTTACGCGACTATAATGGTCATAATGTAACCGATGGGGTTTACTTTATCCTTGTCGCAAATGCTGCCGGAGATGATACGATAGTGGGTAAAATAGCCGTGATCCGCTGATGATCGTCCATACCAGAGGGATCGTCATTAAATATTTAAAATATCAGGAATCAAGCATTATTGTACAAGTCTTCACGGAGGATTATGGCTATATGCCATTCATCGTAAATGGAATACGAAGTGCGAGATCCAAACGGAGCATAGCTTATTTTCAGCCCTTTTCACTTCTCGATATTGTCGCTTATGTAAAGCCAAACAGAGAGATTCAAAGACTCACTGAGTACAAATATTATGCTCCTTCTCATGCTATTCAGCAGGATATTCGTAAAAGCACGATCGTGTTATTCCTTTCGGAAATATTAGCAAAGCTGCTTTCTCATGAAAAAGGAGAAGCCCAGCACCATCTATATGAATTTTTATCTGACGCAATTATCACTTTGGATGGTCTGAATGAAGAAGTGGAAAACTTTCATCTTCATTTTCTTCTGAAGCTTCTTCCACTGATAGGTCTTGGCGCTGCTGATGGTGATATAATGCTCGAGAGTATGGAAATGGAGTCAATAGTGGATGATCAAAAGCTGATTGCATTCATCTCCAAAATTCTTCATTCCGATTATTCTATAAATATTGCTGGAACCGGTGTGCTTCGTTTCAAAGCCTTAGAGTTTTTACTAAATTATTACGAACATCATACTTCGCAAATCGGAGATATAAAATCTCTAAAAGTGTTGCGACAGGTTTTCCAGTAAAGTCAATAAATGGTTTATTTTTGATTAACACAAAAGCAAATGAAAGAGATATTATACACTGAGGTACCATCGCTGGATCTTAACGATTTCACAAAAGGTGACTCTTCGCAAAAGCAGAACTTCGTAAAAGCGCTTGGTGATGCCTATCAAAATATAGGTTTCGTCGCTATCAAAAATCATGGTCTCTCGGAGGAACTCACTAAATGTTTGTATACATCCGTGCAGAAATTCTTCAGTCTACCTGATGAAAAAAAACTAAAATACGAGAAAAAAGAACTCGCAGGTCAGCGTGGCTACATCAGCAAAGGGCGTGAAAAAGCGAAAGGAAGAAATACTGGGGATTTGAAGGAATTCTATCACGTAGGTCAGCCGACTGCTAACATATTAGAGGAGTATCCAGAGAATATTTGGCCTGCAGAGGTTCCAGAATTCGAAGGTTATACACTTTCAGCTTACGAAACACTTCAAAGTGCTGGTATTCAAATGCTTAGAGCAATCGCACTTCATCTTGGTCTAAATGAGTTCTATTTTGACGATAAAGTAAAACAAGGCAATAGCATCTTACGCCAGATTCATTACTTCCCTATTGAGAATCCTGACGAGATTCCTGCTGATGCGGTTCGCGCCGCAGAGCATGGAGATATAAACCTAATTACCCTTCTTATGGGGGCAAGTGCTGATGGCTTACAAGTATTAAGAAGAGATGGACAGTGGATTCCAATCACAGCCCTGCCAGATCAGATTGTAGTGAATGTTGGAGATATGCTTGACAGATTGACCAACCATAAGCTAAAGTCGACTATACATAGAGTAGTGAACCCACCAAAAGAGAAAATGGGCACTTCTCGATTCTCTATCCCTTTCTTCATGCATCCCATTTCTTTAATGGATTTGACAAGCTTAGAAAGCTGCATTGATGCAGAGCACCCAAAGGTCTATGAAGATATGACCGCCGGTGAATTTCTAGATCAACGTCTCAGAGAAATTGGTCTCAAAGCCTAATGTCAATTCGGAGTGTCAGATATATCATATTTCTTAGAGATGTACTGATACTCTCGGTTACTTCATTTGGAGGGCCTACAGCTCATTTAGCATTGATGATAGATATGATGGTCGAAAAGCGTGGCTACTTAACGCAAAATGACCTCCTGGAACTATACGCCCTCTGCCAAATATTGCCTGGTCCTACTTCTACTCAGACCATTACAGCTATTGGGTTCAAAATAGGTGGGCCCGGACTTGCCTACCTCACTCTCCTCCTTTGGGCACTCCCTGCTTTAACGATCATGATAGCATTTGGCATTATGGTGAATGTCTTACAGGATATGCAGATTTCTCTAGCCTTTCTAAAGTATCTACAGCCTATCGCTATCGGAATCGTAGCTTATTCCGCATACAAAATTACCAGCAGTGTTGTATCCACGCGAACAGGCCTTGTGCTCATGCTGATTTCATTGGTCGCTGCTTATTTATTCCGGACACCATGGGCTTTCCCAATTATGCTTCTCATGGGTGGATCGGTCACAGCTTTCAAATATCGACAACAGCCCAAACAAGAGAAAGGGCCAATCAAAATAAATTGGTCCAATTTTATACTCTGGATTTCTGTGCTTGTATTTGCTGCGGTACTTGGAGGTGTGACGCAGTATTTGCCAATAAGATTATTTGAAAATTTCTATCGAAATGGCAGTCTAATTTTCGGTGGCGGACAGGTTCTAGTACCATTACTATACAATGAGTTTGTGGAATTCAAAGGATGGCTCACCTCTGAAGAGTTTCTCTCTGGCTATGGTTTCGTACAAGCTCTGCCAGGCCCTCTTTTTTCCTTTAGTGCCTATATTGGAACCGTCAGTATGAGCGAATATACAATTTGGGAACAAATCCTTGGCGGATTAATGGCTGCAGCCGGGGTATTCTTACCAGGCACTTTTCTTATCTATTTTGTGATTCGTTTTTGGGAAGACCTGAAAAAATACAGAATAGTGAAAGCTTCACTTGAGGGCATCAATGCCGTCTCTGCAGGCATGGTCATCGCAGCAGCATTTATTCTTTTTGAGCCCGTCGAATCAAGTTTTATCAATTACTTTCTAATGCTCGCTACTATTGGACTTATGCGATTCACTCGGATTCCAACCCCAGTCATTATTATAGTTGGTCTAGTGACCGGCATTATCATTCATTAATCCACTATAAAACAAAAGAGCCATTTCACATAAGTGGAATGGCTCTCTTTTAAGGGGTATTAAAATCTTATTTCCCTGGTGTTGCTGGAGGTGTGATTCCTAATTTTTTCAAAATCAGGTTTGAAACATCATCAGATTCTCTTGCATACAATAACACATCAAATCCTGGAGAACCTGCACTGAAAATATGCGAGTAACTATTTTCAATCGCAATTTGCTCTATTGCGTTCCCTATTTTTTCATAAACAGGCTTCAATAGTTGATTTCGCTTATTACCCATGGATACTTCCGCATCTTGAGTAAACTTTTGAATCCCCTGCTGAAGCGTTTGGATCTCAGTTTCCTTATCTGTTCTTATTAAATCATCCCATCCTGCAGCATTAGCTTGATAGTCAGCCATTTTACCTTGAAGGTCATTGTATTTGGCTTGTATTTGATTTTGCAATTGCTTTTCGTAAGCCTTGAGCTCGGCTTCTATTTGCTTTGCCTCTGGTAAAAGACTTAGGACATAATCAGCATTGGTGTAGCCAATTTTTAAACCATCTTGTGCTGACAAGTGCCCCGCACAAGCCACCAAAGCTATTATTACACTTAGTATTCTAGTTTTCATAATCGATAATTAAATTCTTAGTTATTGCTTTCTTGATTTTCCCCTAGACCCAATTCTTCTAATACATAGTCGGTGTAGTCATGAATAGGGTCTGTATAGATCATGACCAAGTCACCTGATTTGTCAAAAACGATTTGCAATCTATTATTTTTTGCGACTCGTTCCACAGCATCGAATACCAAATCCTGTACCGGTTTGATCAATTCTTTCTTTTTTAGGAAATAAAGTCCTTCAAAACCAAAGATTTGCTTCTGATATTCCTTCACTTCTTTCCAATTCCTATCAATTTCCTGCCTTCTTTCTGCATTCATTTCGGCTGTAAGGAGTACTTCTTCAGCTTGAAGTGCTGCCTCCATCTCTTCAGCTTTTTTATACATGCCCTGAATTTCAGTTTCCCAACCCTTAGCTAATTTCTCGATCTCCGCTTGAGCTTCCTTGTATTCAGACATTCTACTCAAGACATATTTTGTGTCAACATAGCCAAACTTCTGAGCCTGCAAATGTGCTATGCCCAAAAGGAAAAATGTTGCTAAAAAAATCAAAGATCGTTTCATACGCTATCTGATTTGTTGACCAATAGAGAAGTGAAACTGTGGGCCACTCACTTCGATTGCACCTGGTGCTGGATCCAAACCATAACCCCAATCCAAACCTAGCAACCCAAAAGCAGGCATAAATATTCTGACACCCAACCCTGCCGATCTATAGAGGTCATAAGGGTTAAATTGATTGAAATCATTCCAGTTATTACCACCATCAAAGAACGTGAGCACATAAATAGTAGCTGATGGGTTAAGTGATATAGGATATCTTAATTCCATTACAAACTTCGTGAAAATTGTACCTCCATCTATACCCGTTTCTGCTTCTACTGGGTTAATGATATTGTTTGCATATCCCCTCAAACCAACTACATCAGTTCCTAGAAGGAAATTTTGCCCAGTCAAACCATCCCCGCCCAATTGGAATCTTTCAAACGGACCAACTCCAACTTTATTGGAATATGATCCTAGAATTCCAAAATGTACTCTTGGCGCAAGTACCAAATTCCCTGCCAACTTCAAATAATACTTGAAGTCAAGGTTCCATTTGTGATACTCCAAGAATTTATATCTTTCATCAGGAGCAGCATTTTCATAGTCTCGATTATTCAATAAAGAATAAGGTGGAGTAAAGGATGCACTTACTGAAAGTGAAGAACCTGTACGTGGATACATCGGATTATCGATGGAGTTTCTAGCGATTGTATTATTAAATGTGATACTATTTGCATCACCTGTAAATCCATATGCACGAGCCAAATTACCAGCCAAGGTGTATTTCTGGAATGAGAATGAGTTGCTGACTGTAAAGAAATCATCTGGCCATTGAACGCGTCTACCTAAAGATAAAGTAGCACCATTCACCTGAAGGGTGCCCAGTGTGTTGTTTGAAAAATCGATCTGACGCTGCACTGACCTGCTTAAGTTAATACCAAAGTTATTTGGTTTCCTACCCCCCAACCACGGTTCATTAAAACTCATCGTGTAACTCTGGAATCTCCTGCCATTAGCCTGCATACTAATAGAAAGCTTCTGACCATCACCCATAGGTAAAGGCCTCCACTTGTCAAAGTGAGAGATATTCTTAACTGAGAAGTTATTGAATGTAAGTCCCAAAGTACCTACGAAACCAAACTGACCACCCCATCCCCCAGATAACTGAACTTGATCGTTGGGACGCTCTACTAGTTGCCACTCAATGTCTACTGTTTCATCAGCAGGATTTGGTTTTGGAACCGGATTAACTTGCTCTGGATCAAAATAACCTAGCTGAGATAATTCTCTTTGTGTTCTAATTAATTCTGATCGGTTGAATTTCTGGCCTGGTAAGGTCCTTATCTCTCTTAGAATTACATGATCATTGGTCTTGTCATTGCCACTGATCGTTACTTCATTGATAGTCGCTTGAGAGCCCTCAAAAATACGCATCTCCAGATCTATGGAATCAGGTGTAATTCCTACTTCTACAGGAGTAACTCTAAAGAAGAGATACCCATCATCCATGTATAGGGAGCTAATGTCAGCCCCAGCTGGATTATAATTGAGCTTTTTGTTAACTAGATCTAGATCATAAACATCTCCTTGACTAATGCCCAGAACCTTATCTAAATATTTGTCATCATAGATGAAGTTTCCTGTCCAAATAATATCACGGAAATAATACTTATTACCTGGATCAACATAGATGTCCACATTAAGGTATTTTCGATCAATGCTATATACTGTATCTAATGAAATTGCCGCATCTCTAAAACCTTTAGAATTGTAAAAAGCAATGAGCGACTTCTTATCCTCTTCAAAGTCAGCTTGAACAAACTTGGCAGATTTGAATACATTGATATTCACTTCTTCGCCAATGTATTCTTTAAATTCATTGAAAGATGTCTCTTTCTTGTGAGTTAGAAAATAGGAAAGGTTTTTAGGTGAAAGGACCATTAGCGTTTTCTCAATAAGATCTTTCGGAAGACCGAGACGTGGTGTTTCTCCTATTTTCTTCAGTTTGCTCCTCAGCTTAGGATTTGTGTAATTATCATCGCCATAAAAGGTTATATTTTTCACCTTCACTTTTGCATTCTTATCAACTACGATGACGATATTAACACTATTTGCAAGCAAGGTGTCCTGCTTTTGCTTTACAAATACTTCCGCGTTTTTGAAGCCCTTACTTTCAAAGTACCGTTTAACGGCCAATTCAGTATTCTTAATAACTACATCAGTTAAGATCTTACCGCGTACCAAGTCAATCTTATCCTTCAGTTCTGCGATTTGGCTCTTTGAAACGCCTTGAAATTCATATTTAGTCAATCTTGGACGTTCACTCAATTGTATAATCAACCAGATTTTGCCATCTTCAATTTTTTCTGCATTGATAGACACACTACCGATAATACCTTGTTTCCAAAGTTTTTTAATCGCCGCTGATATCTCATCACCTGGTATTTTTATTTTATCACCTACTCGGAGACCTGAAAGTGAAATAAGTGCATTATTATCTAAAAACTTGACCCCTTCTACTTTTATCTCAGCTATTTCATATTCTTGAGGGTTGGAGTAATTAATGGCATTATCATTATCCGCAGGGGTATTCTTTCTGCCAAACCTTATTTGGGAAGAAGCATCTGAAACTAGATGAAATAAAAATAGAATTACAATAATTTTTCGCATCATGCAGGTTTTACCTGTTCACTTATCAATCCAAATCTTCTTTCTCTTTGTTGGTAAGCAAGAATTGCCTCATGGAGATCTTTTTCACGAAAGTCGGGCCATAAGACAGGAGTAAAAAACAATTCTGTATATGCCATTTGCCAAAGCAAAAAATTACTAATTCTCATTTCTCCACTTGTGCGAATCAACAACTCAGGGTCTGGAATACCTGATGTCGATAGATATTTTTCTAACATCTCTTGCTCAATATTATCTCCATTAATTGGGCGATTTTTTGGATCTGCAATTAACCCTTTTACCGCATTAATCAGGTCCCATCTACCACTATAATTCAAAGCCAAAATGAGCTTCAATCCCGTATTAACGCTCGTAATATCTATTGCCTCTTTCAGCTTAATTTGTGCTGAGTCTGGTAATTTAGAAATATCACCAATCGTCCGCAGGCTAACCTTATTTTTCATAAGAGTAGATACTTCGTCAGCTATTGTGGAAACCAAAAGTGACATCAACCCATCGACTTCCATCTTTGGCCGGTTCCAGTTTTCCGTACTGAATGCGTAAAGCGTTAGATACTTTATTCCAAGCTCTGCACAACCTTCTGTTGTCTCTCTTACTGCTTTAATGGCATTTCTGTGCCCAAAAATTCTTGCCGCCCCTTGCTTCTTAGCCCAACGGCCGTTACCATCCATAATAACGGCTATATGCTGAGGTAAATTGTCCTGATCAATTAAATTGTCCATCCACTGCTTGGGCTAAAACGCGAAAGACCGCAAAGTTGCGGTTTTTTTTAGTAATGATGAATGAATGAACATTATTTAACTACCTGTAAGGATGAATCCTATTTAGTATTGACCTATTAGGAATGTATGGAAAAGGACACGGGATTTTATAAAGCACATAAGTAAGACTTAAAGTTGAAAAGAAATACCAATCATCATCATTAGGATTACCATATTGGTAATTCTTGATGTATTGGTCTCCATCGGAGACTCCATCTAAATAGTCGAAAAACGTCTTGCGAGCACCAAGTTCAGCTGTAAGCGTCAACCGTTTGGTCATAACATATTTTACACCTCCCCCCATTGGCACTATGAACTGGAGATTGTTAAAATCCTCATAGGTGCGCTTTACGTTTCGGACGTTGGCAAAACCAAAACCAAGGGTAGCATATGGTGCAATCTTATTTCTGCTTTTTGTTGATCTATAACTCAAGAAATGGTATTCAAAACCCATGGTGCCTTCAAGCAACAAATGATTAAAGGAATTTTGCCTTTTCACACCCAATACATCGATAGGATGTGTGTCGTCCCCGGAAATTTTACCAGCAGTAAAGCCAAATTTAACACTTAATACATCCGAAAAATTGAGCCGATATATTCCTGTTACAGCTAGTTTGGTTTGAGAGAATCTAGGTGCCCCATTTAGATCCCCAGTGTAATTTGCAGCTCCCACGCCTCCACCGAATTCGATGAACTGTCCAGAGCAGAAAAGCGGAGAGAGAAGAATGAAAAATGCCAGATTTTTTATCAAGTGCTATCTGAATTTACCAGCGGAGCGTCGTGAGGTGGAGCCTCCTAGGAACATTGTTAACCTTAGAGAAGTCATGAATATCATGTCATTATTTTTTGGATTTCCTCTGATTACCGGTGTTTCAGATCTAATTCTCCCTCCACCAAGATCAACTGAACCATAGTAAGCGACCCCATCTGAAAGCACATTTGGCGCAACATTAATTCCTGATCGGTCAACGCCACTCCATGCAGCTATGGGTTCAGCACTCCTATCTGACATGATTATCGCAAGAGGATCATCAAATTGATCGAAAGAAATATAAGATCCACTCACATCATCTATATAATCTGTAAACAAATATCGATAACCAAATTCAAGACCAACTTCAAAAGGTCCTGGCAACCTCAATCGAGCTCCTAATGCTATAGGAATTGAAAATTGTATTGGACTGTACTTCTTAACGCCACTCCCTTCTATAAATTGTCCTTCAGTGCCAAGCTTCCTTAGACTTACCCATTCGCCAGCCTGAGGTGCTGGAATAGTGGAATTGGTGCCCCCTAAAACATAATCAAACTCTGGAACAAGAGCTTTTGGCTCATGATGAAATACTGCGCCACCTACAAAAAGGTAAAGATTGATTGGTTTTCGAGCATTTGCCCCTCCATAATTTGGAATAAAGTCAATTTCAAATCCCATATGGAACTCTTTGATATCACTCCTAAAACTCGCATTTCTCAAATACCTACCATAGGATTCTGGTTCATTAGGATCAGAAGAAATATCATCTCCCATGATTCTTCCATAATTGAACCCTGCCCTAAATGCAGTATATGGCGAAAATTTATATCCTACATTGAGACCGAATCCTGGACGGGTAAAAGACACATCCGTACTAGCTGCAGTGGTTGCTGGAGCTAAATCCCCATAATAATTCAAGGCATTTAAATTGAACGAGGCAAATTGGTAGGGTCTAAATTTTCCGCCTCCAGATCCACCGTGGTATTTGGACATTGACTTGTTGTTCTGTTTCCTTTTCTTGTATTTGTTACGTCGTTGCGCATCCGCATCGAAAGACGAAGCGATCAAAACAAGTATTATGGAAAAGATTGTTAAGTATCTTAAACTCATATTTTCAATGACTTATGAACTCATAAAGATAGCGTGGTTTTATAAATTTTCAAATTACGAGTTAATTTCTCTTGTCAAGCCCCCAAGTAAGTTTATTTCGAAGCGTATCCAGAAAGGAAGTGCCATCTATTTTCACAAGTCGTGAGCAAAAAGGAGCCTTTTTTACTTTGAACTCCATTATTTGCTCAATGGATTCTGATCGAGAATCTAAAGAAACTTGATAGGACGGGTTTCTGGATTCGATCTTTATGGTAAGTTCACTATCCTCCGATACTATCAGTGGTCTAACATTTAAGTTATGAGGACTAATAGGAGTAATAATGAAATTTCTAGTGTTAGGAATTATCACTGGACCTCCACAACTCAGAGAATAGCCTGTAGAACCTGTTGGAGTTGCAACTATTAATCCATCAGCCCAGTAAGTATTTAAATATTCTCCATCTAAACAGCATTTTACTACAATCATAGATGAGGTATCCTTACGAAGAATCGCAAACTCGTTCAAAGCATACCCATGTCCGTTGAATAAGTCTGATGATGACTCTAATGAAATCAAAGAGCGGTCATCATAGGTGAAATTGCCCTGAAAGTATGACTCCAGTGCATCATCTATATTCTCTTTTGAAATAACGGCAAGAAATCCCAACCTACCAAGATTTATCCCTAAAATGGGCAACTGCGAACTGCCCACATGAGTGAGAGTATCTAAGAGTGTTCCATCTCCACCTAAACTTAGGATCAATTCAAAACCTTCCAAACCATAAAACGTGTCATAAATAGGATAATTAGAGGTGATACTACGACTAATAAGAAGTTCGGAAAATTGAGGACTGATGTAAACTTGGCAATCCTTACTTTTTAGAAATGAAAATATCTGCTCAACATGTGAAACGGAATCTTCAGCTATTCGCCTACCATGAATTGCTATCTTTCGCAAGGTTAAATCTTAAGGTATTTTAAAAGGATATCCAATCGTTCTTTCTCCAGATTGCTTGAGTTCTGTTCGTTATAAGTGTCTTCAATAAAAAACCCATTATTCTCCAAGGACATTTTAATATGAGTCACTTCTTCGGTATTAAGTTTTAATGTCAAAAGAAGTTCGCTAGGATCTAGTGAATGTGGACTCAAATAGCTACTTAATACCTTAACCTGATTGGATTCAATAATTCTACAAATCTCCGACAAGGAATAATCCTTAAGTTTCAATCTTAAAGCTAAAATAGCTCCCGGTGAAGTGACAGAAGCATTTTTAGCGAAAGCTTCCACAAGATCCATCGTAGAAATCACACCCACAAATTGATCCAATTCGTCCAAAACTGCTACCAATTTAAAACCAAATTCATTAGATATTTTTAACACTTCATAGTAATGGACACCTGATCTAACAACACATTGATTCCCAACTAATGGATAGTCACCAACGTATGGATATTTCAAAGCATCATTGAAGAGAAGTTCCTCATCTATTAGACCTAGAAATTTACCTTCTTCAACTACTGGCAATTCGGATAGCCTTAATTCATCCATCCACTGCTGAGCCCTTGCCACCGAATCTTTGGGTTTCAATGGCGGAATCATATAGTTGATAAGTTCTTTGGCTATCATATAACTAACTCTTGTTGTAGGAAATCTTCTAGAATCTTATTAAAATCTTCAGGTCGCTCCATCATTGGTGCGTGACAACACTTATCTATAAATCGAAGTGTTGTATTGGGAATCAATCGATCGAATTCATGGGCAACATATGGAGGTGTGATCGTATCATTAAGCCCCCAAATAAGCAAAGTAGGCACATGAATATTTGTAATTTCTTCTGCCATATTGTGGCGCTGTGCGGATTTGGCTATAGCGACAATCCGCAAAGCCTTTTGAATACTCTTAGTCGTCTCAAAAACCTCATCTACAAGTTCCTTTGTAGCTGTGTTTGGATCATAAAAAGTATAGGCAACTCGTTCCTGAATATATTCATAAGATCCTCTTTTTGGAAAAGATCCCCCCATCGTGTTTTCAAATAAACCAGAACTCCCTGTAAGAATGAGCCTTTTAACTTTCTTTTGATTTTTTAATGTAAAAATCAATCCCACATGTCCTCCTAATGAGTTGCCAATGATGTTGAGATTGTCCAACTTCATAATGTCCACAAATTCCTCAACAAATTGATTAAGTGCAGGAAGACCAGCTTCTCGCACTGGCATGGTATAGATAGGAAGGATTGGAATTATAACTCGGTATTGCATTGAAAACTTCTGAACAACCAGATCCCAATTACTCAAGGCACCAAACAATCCATGAAGTAAAAGAAGAATTTCCCCTTTTCCTTCATCGATGTAGTTGAACCCTTTTTCTTCCTTTATCTCCATTCGCATTTAATTTAACAAAAACTATTGCAAAAAGGTATAAACCTCTTTTGCATTATTATTAACACCTTTCAAAGAGTCAATCATATCCTGCACAAATGGCAACAATTCTCCGAGCAACTCAAAGGTAGAAGGCCCAAGTGATTGTATGAAGGGAAATATCATCGATTCTGAAGCAAGCTCTGCTGAAAAGCGTAACCCTATCGAATCAAATACCCAAAAGAACACACTAACTATAAATGCCCATTTGAAAATGCCCGCGAGTGCCCCTAAAATATTGTCAAAAAAACCAATAAAAGTTAAATCCAAAACCTTCTTAATCATTTTGGCTACCAAGTTGACGGCCAGCACAGCCAAAACAAACAAAATAATGAATACACCTACTGTAAACATTTGAGAGTACTCGCTACCCTCAAAAATGAGCTTTGAGATAGGAACAGAAAATTTTATAGAAACAAACAGTCCAGCAAAGAATGCGATGAAAGAAAATATCTCTACAATAAGTCCGCGCATGTAGCCCTTGATGGCCCCAATGATGAAGACAACTATAAAGAATATGTCAAGATAATTCACAGACTAGCCTAAAAGCTTTCTGGTAAGTATCGATATCGCTTTTCCATCCGCTTTTCCAGCAAACTTCTTAGTGGCAGAACCCATCACAAGTCCCATGTCTTTTGGCCCAGTTGCTCCCACTTCAGCTATGAGTGTTTTAAGCGCCTCTTCCAATTCACTTTCATTCATTTGCTTTGGCAAAAACTCCTCGATTACTTTTAATTCACTTGCTTCCTTTTCCGCCAAGTCCGGACGATTTTGCTCGACATAAATGTCTAAAGAATCCTTGCGTTGCTTCGCAGCTTTTGTCAAAATTTTAGTTTCAGTTTCTTCATCCAAAGTCACACCCATACCTATTTCGGATTCTGCAAGCAGAATTAACGCCTTAATGGCCCGAAGTGGTGTAAGCCTTTCTTTATCTTTGCTTAGCATCGCACTCTTGATCTCCGCGTCTATTTTCAGTTTTAAGCTCATATTGTGATTTTTACAATAAAATTGCCAAAAGAATGGCTTTAAATTAATGACCAAACTTAGCGTAAACATTAACAAAATTGCAACTCTACGAAATGCTCGTGGAGGTGATAATCCAAATATTATCCAAGTGGCCAAGGACTGTGAAAGGTTTGGTGCGCAAGGAATAACAGTACACCCACGCCCAGATGAACGGCATGTCAGGTATGAGGATGTAATCAATTTGAAAAAAGTAGTTACTACAGAATTCAATATTGAGGGTTATCCAGATGATCGCTATATGTCATTGGTAAAACTGACTAGGCCTGAGCAGGCGACACTCGTTCCCGATGGACCAGACGCTATTACGTCTAATGCAGGATGGGACACAGTAAAACATGCCGAATATCTGAGAGCCAAAGTCCAAGAAATGCAAAGTGATGGCATACGGGTTTCAATATTCGTAGACCCAACAGAAGCAATGGTAAAAGGAGCAGCAGATATCGGGGCAGATCGTATAGAGTTATACACTGAGCCATATGCTCAGGCTTTCCCTTCAAATCCTACTGATGCAGTCCAATTATATGTAAATGCTGCACGATTAGCTCAAGAACTTGGGCTTGGTATCAATGCTGGTCACGATCTGGATCTTCAGAATTTGAAATTTTTCAAAACTTCTATCCCCCAATTGGATGAAGTATCCATAGGTCACGCGCTCATTTGCGACGCTCTTTATTATGGATTGGAAAATACCATCCAAATGTATCTAAGGCAACTCCACCAAAACTGATATGCTTTTAAACTTTAGAAAATTAGGTTCTGGCCCGGCAATCTTCGTTTTGCACGGAGTATTCGGCTCCTCAGACAACTGGCAGAGCATCGGTAAAGAATTAAGTGATGCTTTCACAGTTTATTTAATTGATCTGCGCAATCATGGAAACTCTCCGCATAGTGATGAGATGAACTATGATGTCATGGCTGAGGACATAAGAGATTTAGCTGTAGCTGAAAGGGTGAAGAAATTCCATCTTTTGGGACACTCTATGGGGGGTAAAGCGGCTATGAATTTTGCTAGCCGTTTTCCAAACTTGATAGACAAATTAGTCGTGGTAGATATTGGCCCTAAATACTACGCACCTCACCACCAACAAATATTTCGTGGATTCAATGCTATTGATCTAAAGACCCTAAATAATCGAAATGAAGCTGAGGAGGTCATGTCTCATGAAATTCCAGACTTTGGCGTCCGCCAATTTATTCTTAAAAATCTGAAACGAACAGACGTGGGCTTTGCATGGAAAATCAACCTCCCTGTATTAGAAAAAAACATTGAAAAAGTGGGTGAGGCTATTGGCATAGATAAACCGGTGCAAGTACCTACGTTATTTATCAGAGGTGCTAAGAGTAATTATATTCAAGAAGAAGACATGACAAGCATTAACGAAATGTTTCCGAACGCCAAATTGATAACAGTAGAAGGTGCTGGCCACTGGGTACACGCAGAAAAACCAAAAGAACTTCTTAGTGTGCTTTTCGATTTCTTAAAGGCCTAATAATATGAAAGGATCTGTCTTCCTCATACCTACATATCTTTCGGAAAATAACGATAGCAACTTTCTTGCTCCGATGGTCCTAGATATAGTGCGCTCCATTGATTACTTCTTGGTGGAAAATGTGAGAACGGCTAGGCGCTTTGTAAGTAGTCTGAATTTAGGCCTTGATATTTCTACTTTGAATTTTGAGGAAGTCAATAAAAACTCAGATGCCCGTGCGATACATGAGTTGATGCAGCAAGTTTTGCAGGGGAAGGATGTAGCAGTAATGTCCGAAGCAGGTTTACCTGGACTTGCAGACCCAGGTGGGCTTATTGTAAAGTTTGCCCATCAACATGAGCTAAAGGTAGTACCATTACCTGGTGCGTCATCCATACAGACAGCATTGATCTGTTCGGGGTTTAATGGACAGCAATTTAGTTTTCATGGATACTTACCTATTCAAAAGCCTGAAAGAGTTGCCTATATGAAGAAAATGGAACAGCTACTAAAGCAAACGAATGCCACTCAAATATTCATGGAAACCCCATTTAGAAACATGAGTCTTATGAATGATCTATTAGCAACACTAGACCCCACCACACTTCTCAGCATTGCATCAGATGTCTTTGGAAGGAATGAAATCCTAAAAACTCAATCTGTCAAAGCGTGGAAATCTTCTCAAGTTGATTTACATAAAATACCAACTGTTTTTTCTATTGGGTTTTTCTCTTAAAAGTGCAAAGTCAATTGCTCTAAATTCTTAAATTTGCCGCCAATTAAAATATAACTATGTCATATCTCTTCACATCTGAATCAGTTTCGGAGGGCCATCCGGATAAAGTAGCCGATCAAATCTCTGACGCGCTTGTTGACCATTTTTTAGCATTTGACCCACAGTCTAAGGTGGCATGCGAAACCTTGGTAACAACAGGGCAGGTGATTTTGGCAGGTGAGGTAAAGTCTAAAACTTACCTCGATGTTCAAAATATTGCTAGAAATGTTATTAGGAAAATAGGTTATACAAAATCTGAATACATGTTTGAGGCAAACTCATGTGGTATTTTAAGTGCCATCCATGAGCAATCTCCAGACATCAATCAAGGCGTAGACAAACTGGATCCTAAACTTCAAGGTGCAGGTGATCAAGGTATGATGTTCGGGTATGCTACGGACGAAACAGCCAATTATATGCCCCTTGCTTTGGATATCTCTCATAGAATTCTGCAAGAATTAGCAGCAATGAGAAGAGAAGAAAGTGAAATCAGTTACCTAAGACCTGATGCGAAATCACAAGTAACCATTGAGTATTCAGATGATAATCAACCCATTCGCATAGATGCGATTGTTGTATCAACACAACATGACGATTTTGAAGAAGAGTCAAAAATGCTCTCCAAAATAAAATCAGATATTGTAAATCTATTAATTCCTCGGGTTAAAAAGCAGCTGTCCCCAGAGATCCAAAAGCTGTTCACTGGTGATATTAAATATCATATTAATCCTACAGGTAAGTTCGTAATAGGTGGTCCTCATGGTGATACTGGCCTTACTGGTAGAAAAATCATTGTAGATACATACGGTGGAAAAGGTGCTCACGGTGGTGGTGCATTTTCTGGGAAAGACCCTTCTAAAGTGGACAGATCAGCAGCGTATGCCACTAGGCATATTGCCAAAAATCTTGTAGCTGCAGGAGTTTGTCGAGAAGTTCTTGTGCAAGTTTCTTACGCTATCGGTGTTGTAGAGCCTATGGGTATCTTCATTGATACTTACGGAACTAGCAACGTGAAATTAACGAATGGTGAAATTGCTAAAAAAGTATCTCAAATATTCGACATGACTCCTTATGGCATTGAAACTCGTCTTCAATTAAGAAAGCCAATGTATCAAGACGCAGCGGCATATGGTCATATGGGTCGTACCTCTGAGACAGTTACTAGAGAATTCACAAGTGGAGATGGCGAAACCAAAACCATGACATTCGACACCTTTACATGGGAGAAACTAGATTTTGTCGATCAAGTAAAAACTGCATTCAACTTATAATATCATCAAGCAGACATAAAAAAAGAGCGCTAATGCGCTCTTTTTTTATGTCTTAATATTGAACTGATTTTAATTCGGAAGGGAAATGTTTTCCATTTCTGATTGAGCCCATTTTACTATAAGGCTAATCTGAGCTTCAGAAAGTTTGGCATCCTGATGGGTGATCGTATAGACTTCCAATGGCATTTCTCTTTCAGAAACTTCCTCAGCAATTTCTTCCAGTTTATGATGCTTCTTTTTTGGCGAGTAGTCTTTCCAATTAGAAAAATTCAATTCGCCTCGTGCCTCATTGATGTCGTGAATCACTAACCAAGAGACTGGGACAACATTAACATACCATGGATATGAAGTCTCATTAGAATGGCAATCATAGCAAGCTGCTCTTAATAAAGTGCTTACTCCAGTCTCAATGACTATCTCTTGATGAATGTCATTTGGGTTTTCCATGATTACTTCCGGCCGCTCACCTGGGAACACTTGAGCCAAAATAAGTAGCACAAAAAACACTAGCGCAATACGCTTTAAAATTGATCGCATTTAAGTCGGAGTTATTCTAAGACAAATTTATTCATTCAGTTAAAGAAACCCGTTGAAAAAGCAGCGATAGTTAGAAGAGTTCCTAATTATTTGAAAGAACGAATTATTTTTCTAACTTATTTACTCATAACTGCCGTCATGAAAAATTTAATTGCCTTAATTGTTCTTATATTATTCATATCATGCTCTACCGAGGACAAGAATCAAGAGTCTATTGCTGTGACTGAAACGCGCCTAATAAAAAGTATTTCCACGAAATTCATAAGCCATCAGGGCGACACACAAGATAAAGACATGAAGACCATTGCGATAGCTAATTTTCTGCCAACAGGTGAATTGGATAAGCTTACGCAACACATGACTTATCCTTATAACTACGAGAAACCATTTGAAATAAAGCTTTGGGCTACGCCACAACAAGCAAATGTAGCAGTCATAATGGATGGCTTGACACTAGACAAAGCCGAATATAACTTTCTATATGGTAATGACTGGCCCAAAATATATGCCCAAACTGCCAAAAAAAATCATCCTCAATATCCGATGCTGGAATCTTCTACTCAAGATGTAGAGGTGTTAATTACTGAATCAGAACTCCCATCTGAAATCAAATTGAATGACCCTTATAAAACCCGCCACAACCAAACATACTATCGCCCATGCTTGCCTATTAGTTTCATAGAAAAATTTCAATATGAAAATGGCAATGTCACAGGTTATACTTCTTTCAATGAAACATACGACTTTAAAGAGTTTACGATAAAAAAGGGGAAATCTGGAGATAGTCAATTAGACCCAACCTTTGATTACTCAAAAGCGGATGTTATCAAAGTAAATCGATCATCAACTCAATTTTCTTATGATGGTAATAAGCTCTGGAAAACAGCAAATAAAAACATCATCTACGAGTTTGAGTATGATCAAAATCGACTGTCAAAGGCCAAATATTATAATGACGGAAAACTTTATAATGCGCGCATCTATTACTACACTAAAAACGGACTAAAAGACAAAACGGTGATACTAAATGTAGATAGTGAACCAGAATATTCGATCTTCTACAAATACAGTTTTTATTAATCTACAAAATTAAGATAATTAATACTCAATAGTGGAATCAATTTCCGTATTAAGTAGGCCGATAAAAACATAAAAAAGGCAAATCCTTTAGGGATTTGCCTTTAATTTTTTAGTTCAAAAAAGCTTACAATGTTCTCTTCACTTCTTTTTCAGTGAAGCCTTCAATGTTATCACCCATTTGTATATCATTGAAATTTTTGATAGAAACTCCACATTCATACGATTGCCTAACCTCAGAGACATCTTCCTTAAATCTTTTCAGTTGGTTGATCTCTCCAGTATGTACAACTATGCCGTCTCTAACCAATCTGACTTTATTATTTCGTTTCACTGTGCCTTCTGTAACATAACCACCTGCCACTGTACCAACTTTGGTGATTTTGTAAACTTCTCTCACTTCAATATTACCAGTGATAACTTCTTCCACAGTCGGTTCAAGCATACCTTCCATGGCATCTTTTACATCATTGATAGCGTCGTAGATGATAGAGTAAAGTCTCATTTCTATCTCTTCATTCTCAGCCAAGTTTCTAGCTCCACTGGATGGTCTTACTTGGAAACCAATGATTACAGCATCAGAAGCCGACGCGAGCAAGACATCAGACTCTGAAATCTGACCAACTGCTTTGTGAATAATATTAACCTGTACTTCCTCAGTAGATAGTTTCAGCAATGAATCAGAAAGTGCTTCGATGGAACCATCAACATCACCTTTCACAATTACATTCAGCTCCTTGAAACTACCAATCGCAAGTCGTCTTCCGATCTCGTCCAAAGTAATGTGTTTCTTAGTTCGGATAGACTGCTCTCGTTGGATTTGCTCTCGTTTTGAAGCTATTTCTCTAGCCTCTCGATCAGATTCCATTACGTTGAAGCGATCCCCCGCTTGAGCCGCACCATCCAGACCCAACATCAAAACTGGAGTAGACGGTCCCACATTGCTCATCTTCTTGCCGCGGTGGTCAAACATCGCTTTGACCTTGCCATAATTAGAGCCTGCAAGCACCACATCTCCAATCTTTAGCGTTCCCGCCTGAACCATCATAGTAGTTACATAACCGCGACCCTTATCCAAGGTAGATTCAATTACAGACCCTATTGCTGGTTTGTCAGCATTGGCTTTTAATTCAAGTAAATCAGCTTCCAAAAGCACCTTCTCTAGCAATTCATCAATACCTTCTCCCGTCTTAGCAGAAACATGCTGACACTGGTATTTACCCCCCCAATCTTCAACCAAAATATTGATCGTTGAAAGCTCTTCTTTTATTTTATCCGCTTTAGCCCCTGGCTTATCGATTTTATTTATCGCTATGATAATCGGTACACCTGCAACTTGAGCATGATTGATAGCTTCTCTAGTCTGAGGCATTACGCCATCATCTGCCGCTACTACTATTATTGCAATATCCGTAATCTTGGCTCCACGTGCTCTCATGGCTGTGAAAGCTTCGTGACCCGGTGTATCGAGGAATGCTATTCTCCTGCCAGTCTCCGTCATCACGTCATACGCACCAATGTGCTGTGTGATACCTCCAGCTTCGCCTTCTGTTACTTTAGAACTTCTTATATAATCTAGAAGAGAGGTCTTACCATGATCAACGTGACCCATAATGGTAACAATCGGTGCTCTATCTTTAAGGTCTTCTGGAGAGTCTACGAATTCCAATATTTCAATGTCATCATCGTCAGATGAAAATTCAACATCAAAGCCAAACTCATCGGCAATCACGGTTATTGATTCTGCATCCAAGCGCTGATTGATCGAAACAAACATTCCTAAGGACATGCAAGTAGAGATCACTTCATTCACTGACACACCCATCAAGGTGGCTAAATCCGTTGCTGCTATAAACTCCGTAACTTTTAGGATTTTCGCATCCTGCTCCTGAGCCATTAGCCTTTCTTCTTCAGCCTCAGCGTTAGCATTCCTTTTATCCTTTCTATACTTAGATCTACCCTTACCTGCTGCAGGTTTTCCGCCTGAAAGCTTTGCTAAAGTAGCTTTAATCTTATCTTGAATCTCCTTATCAGAAAGTTCCTCAATTTTTCGAGGATCCCGTCTTACACCTCCTCTAGGCGGACTAGAAGGGCCAGATCTTTGACCACTCGGTCGATTTCCGGTATCTATACCTCTCGGAGTAGCACCAGGAGCTGGACTGTTAATCCTTTTTCGAGGACGTTTTTTCCTATCCTTTCGCTCATCCGAACTTGCTACTGGCTTTGGTTTCTTCTTGTCAGCTGGTAATTCTATTTTACCAACAACCGTGAGACCTTTAAGAGAATCTGCTTTTGCTTCTATAGTTTCTTGTTCTGGAGCCTTTACGGGTACAGGGATAACTTTCGGTTTTTCTTCTTCTGCTGGAGCCTTCTCTTCAACTTTTATAGGTTCAGGAGTTGGAGTAGCGATTAACGCTACCTCTTCTTTCTTTGGCTCCTCCTTTTTCTCTACAGGCTTCGGCTCTTCCTTTTTAACTTCTACTTTCGGCTCTTCCTTCTTAAATGATCTTTTTGGCGCCAAATCAATCTTTCCTACTACTCTAGGTCCTTCTAACTGAGTTCGCCCTAAGATATGCGACACATCATTATCATCAGATTTTGGAGGTGATACTTTCTCAGGTACCGGTGTAGGCGGAGTAGCAATAACTATATTGTTATCCTTTATAAGAATTTCTTCCTCGGTAGTATTATCAGATTGATCAGTCTTGCTTCTTGTAGAATGATGTTGGTCATCCGTCTTGCTTCCACCGATCGTGAGACTTGAAGCCTCCTCCTTTTCCATGGCCGAAGAAGCAAATTCCTTTGAGAGCAGGGCATATTGCTCATCTGATATTTTCGAGTTGGGGCTGCTGTCAAGCTCAAACCCTTTACCAGATAAATAATCCAGAATGGTACCACTACCAACATTGAGCTTCCTTGCAACCTGACTTAATCGATGCGTTTTCTCTTCTGCCATATAATATTTAATCCTATTTTAGGTCGGTTTATTCGAACTCTTGTCTTAGTACTCCGAGCAAGTCTTGCACGGTTTCCTCTTCAAGATCTGTCCTTCTTACCAACTCCTCAGCTGAAAGCTTAATTACACTTTTCGCTGTATCTAATCCAATTCTTTTTAACTCGTCAATCACCCAGCTTTCAATCTCATCTGAGAACTCATCAAGATTGACATCTTCATCCTCTTGGCCATCCAATTCACGGAAGACATCTATCTCCATTCCTACCAATCTAGACGCAAGTTTGATGTTTTGGCCACCTTTTCCAATTGCCAAAGATACTTGATCTGGCTTGAGATATACAGAAACCCTTTCTTTCTCCTCGCTTATTTTCATGCTCAGAATTTTTGCAGGGCTCAACGCCCTAGCAATATAAAGTTCCATGTTATCCGTAAAATTGATCACATCAATGTTCTCATTTTGCAATTCACGAACAATAGAGTGAATTCTAGACCCTTTCATTCCAACACAAGCTCCAACTGGATCAATTCTATCATCGTAAGATTCTACGGATACTTTAGCTCTTTCGCCTGGCTCTCTCACTACTTTTTTAATAGTAATCAATCCATCATAAACCTCAGGGACTTCACTTTCGAAAAGTCTCTCTAAGAATATCGGTGATATTCTTGAAAGGATAATCTTGGGATTCCCATTGTACATATCCACATGACTAACAATCGCCCGTACTGAGTCTCCTTTACGGTAACGATCCTTAGGGATTTGCTCTCCTTTTGGAATGCTCAATTCATTTCCATCTCCATCTATGAGTAATGTCTCACGGCTCAATGTCTGATAAACTTCTCCCTGAATTATCTCCCCAACTAGATCTTTATATTTCTGGTAAAGAATATCCTTTTCTAAGTCTTTGATTTTCTGAATCAAGGTCTGACGTGCTGTCATCACAGCTCTTCTACCAAAATCTTCAAGTTTAATCTCTTCAGATACTTCCTCCCCAATTTCAAAATCCGGTTCTATCTTTCTTGCATCTGTAAGACTGACTTTGTCATGATCCCAAATATCTTCGGAATTATCATCCACGATTTCTCTGAATCTCCAAATTTCCAAGTCACCCTTATCGGTATTGATAATAATATCAAAGTTATCATCCGTCTGATACTTCTTACGGATCATCGTTCTAAAGACATCCTCCAATATTCGAATCATCGTCGGGCGGTCAATATTTTTGCCTCTGGCAAAATCTGCAAATGAGTCTATTAATATTCCAGTATCCATTATTTACTTAAATGACACTAACACCATTGATTTATTTATTTCATCGAAATGAATCTCTCTAAGTGTAGTTACTTTTTTCACTACCTCTTCAATTTTGATCATTTCAGCACTTACTTCTTTAAGCTCTCCCTTAATCGAGTCTCCATTCTTCAGATCAACCTTAAGCGATCTTCCGATATTTTTTTCATACTGTCGGTTTAGCTGAAGCGGAAAATCCAATCCTGCCGAAGACACCTCCAGAAAATACTTATCACTAAAGAATTCCTTCTCTTCTAGTATAGCAGCCAATTTTCGGCTGACCTTACTGCATTGATCGATATTGACCCCTGAGTCCCCGTCTAGAAGAATAATCAACTTCTGATTACCCACATTTCCTTTCAATACAACCTTTACCAGAAACAAATCAGCATCATCAGCAATGATTTCGCTCACCATTACCTCAATTTTGTTTTCTAATGTCTCTTGAATTATCACCTCGTTATGAATAAAAAGAGGGGACCGTCGTCCCCTCGAACCTAAATTCTATATTTGCGTGCAAAGCTAACAGAAAAAATAATCTTTTCAAACGCGCAAAAAACAAACTTTACGAAGCTAAGTTCGTCATAATCAGGAATTAAAATAATTGTATAATGATCGGTAAACTCCGTGTCTTCAACTCACTTTCGAAGGAGAAAGAGGTGTTTGAACCATTAAATCCTCCTCATGTAGGAATGTACGTTTGTGGTCCCACAGTCTACAGTGACGTTCATTTGGGAAATGTTCGAACATTTATATCCTTCGATGTGATCTACAGGTACTTGATGTTTTTGGGCTACAAAGTCAGATATGTTCGAAACATCACGGATGTAGGTCACTTGTTGGATTCAGGTGAGGACAAAATATCTAAAAAAGCTGTTTTGGAAAATCTAGAACCAATGGAGATCGTCCAAAGGTACTCCAATGACTTCCATGACGTGATGCTTAAATTCAATGCATTACAGCCAGATATTGAGCCATCTGCTACAGGCCATCTGATGGAGCAAATCGAAATGATAGACTCACTAATAGCTAAGGGATTGGCTTATGAGTCGAATGGATCTGTCTATTTTGATATTGACAAGTATTCTGAGACGAAAGATTATGGAAAACTCAGCGGCAGAAAAACGGAAGATTTGCTAAATCAAACTCGTGATCTTGATGGTCAATCAGACAAACGCAATCCACTTGATTTTGCCATTTGGAAGAAAGCTGCTCCTGAGCACATTATGCGTTGGGACACCAAATGGAGCACAGGTTTCCCTGGTTGGCATTTGGAGTGCTCTGTAATGAGCACAAAATATTTGGGTCAATCTTTTGATATTCATGGGGGTGGGATGGACCTAAAATTCCCTCATCACGAATGTGAGATAGCGCAAAATGACGGCACCTATGGTCAAGATGGCGCAAAATATTGGCTCCACACCAATATGCTCACCGTCAATGGTACTAAAATGAGCAAGTCTTTAGGAAATTCATTTTTACCAAGAGAGCTTTTCTCAGGCGAACATGAATTACTGGAAAGAGGATATAGCCCAATGACGATAAGATTTTTTATGCTTCAGTCTCATTATGCAAGCACCGTGGATTTCTCCAATGAAGCCTTAGGAGCTGCTCATAAAGGATTTATGAAGCTTGCTAATGGTATGCGATTATTTCAAATCTATGAATATGATGGTAGTCCAGAAGCACTAAATGAAAAACAAGTCGAGCAAATCAATAAGATCTGTGACAACTGCCATTATGCAATGAATGATGATTTCAATACAGCGCTGACTATTGGACATCTTTTCAACCTAGTTAAAAAAATAAACTCCATTCAGACTGGTCAGCTTTTGATGTCAGAAATTGGTAAAGAAGTGTTTGATCGAATGAAATCTACTTTTCTTGTTTTCACGCAAGACATTCTTGGTCTCAAATATGAAGGTCCTCAAGCTTCTGATAAGCTTATAGAAGTTGTCCTTGGTGAATATAAGAATGCTAAAGCGAGTAAAGATTATGATAAAGTTGATGAGCTTCGGACGAAGCTGAAATCTTTAGGAATTGTGATAAAAGACCTGAAGCATACAATTGACTGGTCCTTAGAAGAATAATAAATAAAAAAACCTGCCTAGGCAGGTTTTTTGTTGCTGTTAATGATTTGCTAGCAACTTTTCCTTGTGCTTCTTGAGCTGACGTCTCAGAGCTTCAATTGCTTCGTCAGCCGCAGCTTCGAAAGACTTTGAGCGTTCTTTAGCAAAAAGCTGGGTGCCGGGGATATTAAGTTTGATCTCAATCAATTTATTCTCTCTTGAATCATCTTGTTCCACTCGCATGAAGACTTCTCCATCTATAATCCTATCAAAAAAAGTGTCAAGCTTGTTGGCTTTTTGTTGTACAAATTCGACCAATTTTTGATCTGCGTCGAAATGAATGGAATGCATTTGTAATTTCATGATACTTCTAATTTTAAGTTGAACCATTAAGCCTTAGGGTGCGCCTGGTCAAAGACGGCCTTCAGCTTTTCCATTGAATTGTGTGTATAGACTTGAGTAGCTGCCAAGCTGGTATGACCTAAAAGGTCTTTAACAGCATTGAGGTCAGCTCCTTTATTTAATAAATGCGTTGCGAAAGTATGGCGTAATACGTGTGGACTTCTTTTTGTAATGGTGGTGACCATATCCAAGTAATGTTTTACTTTTCTATAAACGAACATCGGGTACATTTGATTGCCATTATCGGTCAATAAAAGAATTGCGGAACTACCGAAAAGTTCATTCCGAACCGCGAGGTACTCTTTGATAGTCTTAACGAGTAATTGGTGGATTGGGATTACTCTTTCTTTATTTCTTTTTCCTAATACTTTGATCGAGCCTTGGAAGAAATTAATATCGGATACTTTCAGATTGATAAGCTCATTCAGACGAATTCCTGTGCCATAAAGAATCTCTAGCAATAGCTTGTCTCGCTGACCTTCAAAATTTGAAGAATATGGGATATTGTCTAAAAGATTGTCCATCTCAGTTTCTCTAACGAAACTAGGGAGCTTTTTCTCAACACGGAGTGGCTTGAGGGCAGCTGCAGGATTCTTAGTGATGTGCCCTCGCACCATCAAAAATTTGTAGAAAGACTTCAGTGTGGCAATCTTCCGATTGACAGACTTGGCGACAAGATCAGTATCGGCCAATTCTGCTACCCAAGAGCGCAGCATGATATGTGTAGCATTCGAAGGCTCATTGAGCTCGAACTCTACAGACAGGAAACTTAGAAATTGATGGAGATCTCGCTGGTACCCTAATATAGTGTGCTCACTGGAGCGCTTTTCGTACCGGAGATATTTTAGAAATGCGTCAATCATTAAGTCAGTGATTCCCTTGTAGAAAGTCTACTAACTTAATGATTTTAAAAAGACTTTACCCGATTGGGATTACATATTTTCTTTCTCGCGCAAGTGCTGTATATATTCAGCCTTGATTACTTCGAATCTTCTTTTCACAGAAGGCTTAGTGAAAGCTTGTCTCGCACGAAGTTCTCTTAAAACACCAGTCTTTTCGAATTTCTTTTTAAACCTCTTAAGAGCTTTATCGATTGACTCGTTTTCTTTTACGTTTACTACAATCATCGGTTATTTAATTTGAGCTTGCAAAATTAGGATAAAAATCCATCGGCACAAACATTTACTTCAATACTTCACGTGAAATTACGAGTTTCTGTATTTCGGATGTTCCCTCTCCTATTGTACATAGCTTGGCATCTCTGTAATATTTTTCAGCAGGGTAGTCTTTAGTATATCCATAACCTCCAAATATCTGTACAGCGTCATTGGCAACTTCCACGGCAATCTCTGAAGCATATAGCTTAGCCATAGCTGATTCTTTGGTCACTGATTTACCATTGTTCTTAAGCTCTGCGGCATTGTAGGTAAGGAGTTTGGCGGCTTCCACTTTTGTGGCCATATCTGCCAATTTGAAAGCGATTCCTTGAAAAGAGGCAATTGGTTTCCCAAATTGCTGTCGTTCCTTTGCGTATGCGGTAGCAGCATTCAATGCTCCTTCAGCTATACCACAACTTAGTGCAGCAATAGAAATTCTACCTCCATCCAGCACTTTCAATGATTGAATAAATCCCTCACCAACTTTTCCAATCAAATTCTCTGCAGGGATTCTGCAATCCTGAAAAATCATTTCCGCTGTTTCAGACGCTCTCATTCCCAATTTATTCTCCTTTCTCCCTCCCGAAAAACCTTTGGTTTCTCGCTCTACTATAAATGCTGACGCGTTGTGAGAGGTTCCTTTATCTCCAGTGCGGGCGATTACTACTGCCACATCACCAGAAATTCCATGAGTAATAAAATTTTTAGCGCCATTGAGAACCCACTCTTCCCCATCCTTTACAGCTGTGGTCGAGAGATTGCCTGCATCCGAACCAGTGTTTGGCTCAGTCAGTCCCCAAGCACCCAACCATTCTCCTGTTGCTAGTTTAGGTAGGTACTTTGCTTTTTGAGCATCGGAAGCGTGCTGCATAATATGGCCCGTGCATAAACTATTGTGGGCAGCCATGGACAAACCAATAGAGCCATCAATCTTTGATAGTTCTATAATAGCCGCTACGTATTCATGATATCCAAACCCAGAGCCACCCATGGTATCAGGCACCAACACACCCATAAGTCCTAATGAGCCAAGCTCTTTAAATAATCCTTTGGGGAATGATTGTGATTCATCCCAATCCATTTTGTGAGGCTGTATCGCTTTAGCAGCAAAGTCGGTTATCATTTTTGCGATAAGCGACTTATTCTCATCTATCTGTGATTGATTTGAAAACTGGGGCATGCTTTGGGGTGTTTAATGTTATTTGAATTGTAAACTTGTACTTTGGGGTAATGATACAAATGTGGTGAATTTAACTCTTAAGATTCGTTGGAGAGATCTAATTCAAAAAACTTACTTTTGCCATCATTAAAAAATTCAGACAATCGAATCATGAAAATAGCAGTAGTAGGAACGGGATATGTAGGTCTTGTTACAGGTACTTGTTTCGCGGAAACGGGGAATCATGTGACCTGTGTAGATATTGATGAGAAAAAAGTACAAATGCTTAGCAATAAGCAGATTACTATTTATGAACCAGGCCTTGAAGTTTTGTTCGAAAGAAACATTCGACAAGGAAGACTTGAATTCACGACCAATCTGGAAGAAGGAATCAAAGGAGCTAAAATTATTTTCTTGGCGCTTCCAACACCTCCGGGAGAAGATGGATCTGCTGACCTGAAATATATACTAAAGGTTGCTGAAGATCTGGGGCCTATATTAGAAGAGTATGCTGTAATCGTAGACAAATCGACCGTTCCAGTAGGTACAGCAGATTTGGTACACGCTGCAATTGCTAAAAATGCCAAAGTAGATTTTGATGTGGTTTCTAATCCTGAGTTCCTAAGAGAAGGCGTAGCAGTGGATGATTTTATGAAACCTGATAGAGTAGTGATAGGCACAGAGTCTGACAAGGCTAAGAAAGTGATGGAAAAACTCTACGGACCATTCGTTCGTCAAGGAAACCCAATCATTTTTATGGATCTGAAATCAGCTGAGCTTACTAAGTACGCAGCAAACTCATTTCTAGCTACCAAAATCACATTCATGAATGAAATTGCCAACCTGTGTGAGTTGCTAGGTGCGGATGTGGATATGGTCAGAAAAGGTGTAGGAACTGACACCAGAATTGGTAAACGTTTCTTGTTTGCAGGGATAGGATATGGAGGAAGTTGCTTTCCGAAGGATGTACAGGCTCTCGCAATGTCTGCTAGTAAAGCAGACTATGATTTTAAAATATTGAATGCCGTAATGGAAGTAAATGCGATTCAGAAAGAAAAGCTTATTGATCCATTAAAAAAATATTTCAAAGGTGACCTGAAAGGTAAGACCATCGCCATTTGGGGATTGGCTTTCAAACCATATACTGACGATATCCGTGAAGCACCGGCATTAGAAAACATCACTCATCTCCTAAGTCTTGGCGCAAAAGTGAAAGCATATGATCCTGAGGCTATGGACAATGTGAAAGAGATATTTGGAGATAAAATCTACTTCGCCAATGATGAATATGATGCGTTGATCGATGCTGATGCCTTGATGATCATGACTGAATGGCCTGTATTTAGAACTCCAGAATTTGATAGACTGGAATCATCATTGAAGAATAAAGTAATCTTCGATGGTAGAAACCTGTACGAACTTGGTCAGATGGAAGAGTTGGGCTTCTCTTATTATAGTATAGGTAGACGAAGCATTTAATTCTCTGTTCCCAGAAATTCTAAAGCCCATTAGACCAAAGTGTCTGATGGGCTTTTCTATTTTTCAGAGTCGTTCAGCTTCCAGTCATATTCTTTGAAGTCAACTTCTGTATCCTTACCGATTTTCTGATCTGAATATTGATTGATAAAGTCTTTTAAGGGCATTACATTTTTAAAGTCTCCACTGAACCAATCGAAAAACTTAGACAGTTGAGCACTTTCTGCCGTAATGTCATTTCTAAAGTCATCATTGATAAATAAGCGAGCTTGATCATCCAATTGATCATATAGTTTGCTCCCCTCATAAGCTTCATTGCGCAATCTTGGGCATGAATAAGAGGCGCAATTGAGAGCAAAATGTACACGTGGTTCTTTCCATTGCTTTCGCAGAATACCATGCTCCACATTATTTAGATCATGTGTTTCCCCACCTATATTAATGAATTTGATATCCCAAGGCGTGTTTACAAAGGGAATCTGAATACTACTTCCAATATCCTTGATACTCTCTAAAGGATAATGATCTAGCACCAAGTCAATGGTGAAGGCATTGTAAACATTGATCCAATAAGCAATCTCCTCCTCCTTGGTCCAATTAGATCCGGGTGAGGTCGATCGAAGCAAATCGAGATATGCATTCAATGCCTCTCTATCAGTTCTAAATCCTTTGTAGCTCACGAGCCCATCCTCATCAACATACTTACTGAGTAGTACTGTGAATTTTTCATGCGTTATCACTTCCGTTTCTTGATTGGATCGCTGGCTCAGGCCACATGAAATGAGCAGCAAAGAGAGAATGACTGAAGGAATTATTTTAAACATAGGCGCTAAGAATATAAAACATATACGACAAAGGCTTCCTAACTGGTTGTAAGTTTCACTTGAGATGTCGGGAGTTAAACATTATCACTCGCCGAGTTCGGTGAAGCAGACAATAATTTCATTTTTCAAATTGAAAAATTAGCTCTTCTAAAGATGTCCAAAATTTTATCTTTGCCGCTATGGCAAATATTGAAGAATCTACAACGCTGAAAAACATTGCATCACATTGCAAAGAATACGGCTTTATATATCCATCAAGTGAGATCTACGATGGGCTAGCTGCCACGTATGATTATGGCCCATACGGCTCGGAATTAAAGAATAACATTAAGGAATATTGGTGGAAATCCATGGTGCGTATGCATGACAATATCGTGGGAATCGATGCTGCCATCTTTATGCACCCTACTACTTGGAAGGCTTCTGGCCATGTGGATGCCTTCAATGATCCATTGATTGACAACAAGGATTCTAAGAAGCGCTATCGTGCAGATGTGCTGATAGAAGATCAAATGGCTAAGATTCAAGCCAAGATCGATAAGGAAGTAGAGAAAGCTGCTGGTCGATTTGGCGAGTCTTTTGACAAAGAACAATATCTCACCACCAATGATCGTGTAGTAAAATATGCCGCTCAGATAGAAGAGATCGAAACGCGTATGAAGTCTGCCATAGAGCAGTCTGATCTGGGAGCATTAAAGCAATTGATATTGGATTTGGAGATCGCTGATCCAATCTCTGGATCGAGAAACTGGACAGACGTAAGGCAATTTAACCTCATGTTTAGCACGGAAATAGGTTCGCTAGCTGATGAGGCAGGTAAAATCTACCTACGACCTGAAACTGCTCAGGGAATATTTGTGAACTTCCTGAACGTACAAAAAACAAGTCGACTAAAGCCTCCTTTCGGTATTGCTCAAATAGGAAAAGCCTTCCGTAATGAGATCATTGCGAGACAATTCATTTTCCGCATGAGGGAATTTGAGCAGATGGAGATGCAATTTTTCATCAAGCCAGGTACCGATATGGAATGGTACGACTACTGGAAAAATAAGCGTATGAAGTGGCACAAGACTTTAGGACTGGGAGATGAAAACTATCGTTTCCACGACCATCTCAACCTTGCGCATTATGCCAATGCTGCGTGCGACATTGAATTTAATTTCCCGATGGGATTCAAAGAACTAGAAGGAATCCACTCTAGAACAGACTTTGATCTGGGTGCTCATGAGAAGTTTTCTGGAAAGAAGCTCAAATATTTTGATACAGCGACTAACGAAAGTTATACTCCTTATGTGCTTGAAACATCTATCGGACTAGACAGAATGTTCTTAGCGGTGATGTCTGCGTCATACAAAGAAGAAACTTTGGAAGACGGCAGTACGCGAACGGTTTTGAGAATACCTCCAGCATTAGCACCGGTGAAAGTGGCAGTTTTGCCACTTCTCAATAAAGATGGACTACCAGAGAAAGCGGAAGCAATCCTTAATGACCTGAAGCTTGACTTCAATACACAGTATGATGCAAAAGATGCGATAGGCAAAAGATACAGAAGGCAAGATGCAATCGGAACACCATACTGTGTGACTATCGATCATCAGACTTTGGAAGACAACTCTGTAACTATCCGTGAGCGTGACAGTATGCAACAAGAAAGAGTTTCTGTGCCTGACCTGTTAACTAAATTGGAAGCGCAGGTTAGCATGAAAACACTTTTGAAATCCTTGTAACCACTTGGTTGTCGGGATTTACATTGGTCTGGGATTGATTGCGTCGGTCATTGGTTGGTCTGTGCTACAGGTACTTCGTGGTGTTGAAGTTATTCCGACTACTTTAAGTTTAAGGTGGTCACTTAATACAGATCAAAAGTCCGTCTTAGAAAAGCACTTCAGGTTTTACAGTCATTTGCCAAGCAAATCCAAACGCATTTTTGAAGCACGTGTGGCAAGGTTTATCTCACTCAAAGAGTTTGTACCCAGACACATGCCGGAGGTGACTGAGGAAATGAAATTATTGATAGCCTCCTCAGCTATCCAAATCACTTTTGGTTTTCCTGGTGTCTTTCTGAGTTACTTCAAATACATCATTGTCTTTCCAGATCAGTTTTTGAGCAATGAAGGCAAGCGATACCACAAAGGAGAAGTCAATCCAAAAGCTCGAGCAATTGCTCTTTCATGGAGACATTTTGTGGAGGGATATGCTTCCTCTGAGGGCGTTAATCTGGGACTTCATGAAATGGCGCACGCACTTCAGCTGGAAAATATAGTCGTCAATAAAGAGTTTGATTTTCTAAGTTCAGAAGCTATTAATTCTTGGCTTGAACTGGCCGACAAAGAAATTATTCGATTGAGACAGAATACCGAATCTATTTTTCGCGGTTATGGGGCAACTAATCAAGAAGAATTTTTTGCTGTGGCTGTAGAGTTGTTTTTCGAGCGACCTAAGGATTTTCAGTCTTACAATGAGCATTTATATAAGGCTCTCTCGAACGTGCTGAGGCAGGATCCAATTCATCTTTATGAGGAACTTTAGTATGGCCTATTATATTTTCAATTCTTTGTGTGTACTTATGAATGCAATTACATGAATGATCGCATTTCTTACGACAAAGTGGATTCCAACAGGAAAAGGCAAGATGAATGTCATTCGCACTTCCTTATATCTTACCTGATATTTTAGTGGGTTTGCAGTTATGGATTCTAATTTCCCCTCAACCAAATCAATAAGCCTGCTACCCAATCCGAACTTCTGCTCCTCATACCAAATAACAATTTCTTCAAGATCGCGCTCCGCCTCAGGAGTTACAATCAAACTATAGCTCACAACTTGGCTCTAATTCTTGCCTTCACTTCATCCCAACCTGAACCAGATTCGTCATTTATTTTTTTCAAACGATCATCTAGAATGGCTTTCTGAGATTCTGTCAATTCATATTGACCTACTTTCTTAGGAAGCATCATTGTTAGAATTATCTCCAAAAGCTTATCATCAGCTTGATCAATCAAGTGATGGAGTTCTTCGCGTAGCTCAATTGTTTCCATATTCGTTTGTTAAAGTTGGAAAATAGTAAATTTTGGCCTGCTTTGAAAGCGCCAGTTGACCTAAATGTTCACAGTATTGTTTCATGTTTCGGCGAATGAGTATTTCCTGAGAATCATTTTTTCTATTAAGAACCCTTATTTTTCAGTTATTTTGCCAGCTCATTAGCAAGCCTTTAAATGAACTGGATCAACCTTCTTTCTCCGAGACGCTTTGGCGACAAAACAGAAACGGAGCTCTCTGTAGAAACACGCAGCAGGTTTGAGCAAGATTACGATCGATTGATCTTTTCGCACCCCTTCCGAAGATTGCAGGACAAAACACAGGTATTTCCTCTCCCCGAAGATGATTTTGTGCATACCCGACTCACCCACAGCCTGGAAGTTTCCAGCGTAGGCCGATCGCTTGGTAAAGCTGTGGGAGAAGCCTTGATTGAAAAATACTCCGAGTTGAAAGATGCTGGCTATACTTTCCATGACTTTGGAGGCATAGTGGCGGCAGCCAGCCTTGCCCATGATTTGGGAAATCCTCCATTTGGGCACTCTGGTGAAACGGCCATTTCGTCATTCTTTGTTGACAATGAAAAAGGCAAAATCTTCGAGGGGTTGGTATCCAAAGAGGAATGGAAAGATCTGATCGCCTTTGAAGGCAATGCGCAAGGATTCCGAATCCTAAATGACGAAACCAATGGTGGTCTGCGGCTGACATACGCTTGCTTGGGAGCATTTACCAAATATCCTAAGACGTCCTATGCGCCGGTGGATAAAGCCAGAAAGAGTCAAAAAAAATACGGAGTGTATCGCAGCGAGCTTTCTTATTTCAAAAGCCTCGCTGAGACGATGAAACTAGGCTCTCTGAATGAAGAAGCTTGGAACCGTCATCCTTTGGCATTCTTGGTAGAGGCTGCCGATGATATTTGCTACGGAATTATTGACCTAGAAGACGGCACCAGACTCGGCTTAGTGGATTTTGAAACTACTAAAGACTTGCTGGCATCAATTATCGGTGCGAATTATAAAGAAGATAAGCTCGAAAAAATCCAAGGTCAAAATGAAAAACTAGGCTTGCTAAGGGCAATGGCCATTGGTCAGTTGATCAAAGAAAGCGTTGAGATGTTTTTGCAAAAAGAAGACAACATGCTCACCGGAAAATTTGATCAGGCTTTGACAGACCTCATCCCTTCCGCCCAAATCCTAGGTCAGATTTCCATGTTATCTGTGAATAAAATCTACCGTTCGAAGCAGGTGTTGGAACGTGAAGCTGGGGGCTTTGAAATCATCGGGCGATTGATGGAAGTCTTTTGTTTGGCGGCTTATCACAAATGCTTTAAAAAGGAAGCATTCACACCAAAACAACAAACAATCCTCCGTTTATTACCTGAAGACTACCAAATCAAAATCGAGAATAGCAGTGAATCTATTTACCAATTGCTACTAATCATAACTGATTTTATCTCAAGTCTTACTGATAGTCACGCCATCAAGTTATACAAGACCATTTATGGTTTTTCTCTTCCAATTTCAAAGGCTTAATAGACCTCTCCATCAACTACTTAATTGAGTTAACAAAACTGAATAAATCGTTACATTTGCCCCTTCGTTTTCCATGTGGACCAAAATAGCTGATATCATCCTGAAATACCGGATCACCCTGATGACCATCATCGGAGTGATCACAATCTTCATGGCCTATCAGGCGCAGTTTATCCAATGGTCGTACAATATGGCCAATGTTGTCCCTGAAAACGACCCTGATCAAGTCTACTTCCAAGAGTTTAAAAACACCTTCGGTGAGGATGGAAACATCTTAGCGCTTGGATTTAAGGACAGTGCGCTTTATGAATCAGACAATTTCCGCAAGCTCAAATACCTCACCACAGAGCTTGGCAGTATCAAAGGCGTGAAGGATGTCCTCGGGCTTCCAAACCTGAAGATGTTGGAGAAGAACAGTGAGAAGAAGCGTTTTGAGCTCGTTCCAGTATTCCCAGATATACCCGATGATCAAGCTGCATTAGACAGCATGCTAGCTTTTGCTCGGACCTTACAATTTTACTCAGGCCAACTCATCAATGCTGAGAATGGCGCTACGCTAATTCTTGTCACTGTAGAGAAAGAAGCTTTGAATTCAGAATATCGTCACACCATGGTGGCTGATATCGTAGTAGCAGGTGACTTGTTTCAAGAAGCTACTGGTATCAAAGTAAACTATGCAGGTCTGCCTTACGTCCGCTCAGTAAACACATTAAAAATAAAAGAAGAGCTCAACACATTCTTGATTTACTCCGTGATCGTGACGGGGCTAATTCTTTTCGGATTTTTCCGTTCACTCAAAGCTGTGGTATTCCCATTGATCATCATAGGCGTGATCGTCGTTTGGGTATTGGGTACTGTCTCTCTTTTCGAGTATAAAATAACGCTTCTTACAGGTTTGATTCCTTCCATCATCGTGGTAATTGGGATACCCAATAGCGTCTACATGCTCAATAAATATCACCATGAATATTCCAAACATGGCGATCAATATAAAGCACTTGCCAAAATCATCAAGAACATTGGGATTGTCACTTTCATCACCAACTTCACCACTGCGGTAGGATTCTTCGTGTTGGTATCAACAGGCATTCCGATCTTGGTAGAATTCGGTATTGTGGCTGGTATCAACATCATGTGCACGTTCGTAGTAAGCACAATCTTGATTCCTTCCGTCTTCTCCTTTTTCAAACCACCTTCAAGCCGACATCTCAAGCATTTGGATTTCAAAATGCTCAATGGTGCTTTAATAGGTCTAGATGTACTGGTACATAAGTATCGTCCGCTGATCTTTATCACCACTGCATCCATCATGGCTGTTTGTGTGTATGGGGTATTGCAAATGAAGTCAGAATCTTTCATGGTGGATGACTTACCAGAGGATAGCCCATTGGCGAAGCAACTACATTTTTTTGAAGAGAACTTTAGTGGTGTGATGCCACTAGAGATCATCGTGGATACGGGTAATAAAAAAGGGGTACAAAACCTATCTAACCTCCGTAAAATCAATGAATTCGAAATGTTCCTTGATTCTCTGGAAGGTATCTCTCAGCCAGTCTCGGTGGTGAGCTTTATTAAAGCCTCCCGTCAGGCCTTTTACAACCAAGATCCAAATTTTTACTCCATTCCTAACAATCGTGAGAGTGCTTTCATCTTGAGCTACCTCAAAGAAGAGAGTGATGAAGCCGGAATATCAAAATCCTTCGTGGACAGCACCGGTCAGTTCATTCGTATCTCTCTGAAGATGCCTGACATTGGGTCCAACAGAATGGATTCGTTGGTGTCAAATGTCATAGAGCCAAAAATAAAAGAAGTATTCGCTGATACGAAAATGGAGGTTCGTGTGACGGGTACTGTGCCATTATTTATCAAAGGCAACAAATACTTGATCGACAACCTGATCACTTCCATGATCTTCGCCTTTTTCATCATTGCCCTTATCATGGGTATTCTATTCAGAAATGTCAAGATGATCATCATTTCAATGATTCCTAACGTGATCCCCCTACTATTAACGGGGGCAATCATGGGCTTTTTTGGGATCCCTTTGAAGCCAAGTACGGCACTCATTTTCAGTATTGCCTTTGGAATTTCGGTAGATGATTCCATTCACTTTTTGGCTAAATACCGTCAGGAGCTTG
>JBLIFO010000005.1:0-36775 GCA_047633875.1 Marinoscillum sp.
TGATGTATTTGCATGAGCCTTCTGAAACATTGATTGGCGGAGATGTGCTTTTCAAAGGAAGCATCGGGCGCACTGATCTTCCCGGTGGCAATCATCAGCAGCTTTTAGACAACATAAAGAATAAGGTATATATCCTTCCAAATGACACAGTAGTCTATCCAGGACATGGTCCAGAAACAACCATCGGTGAAGAAAAAAGAACCAACCCATTTATAAAAGGATGAAAAGGCACATACCAAACGTAATAACAAGCCTTAACCTGATCGCGGGATCCGTGGGATGCTTCATAGTGATAAGAGGCGATTACAAGCACGCAATCTATTTCGTCCTTTTGGCGGCCTTTTTTGATTTTTTTGATGGGTTAGCTGCCAGAGGTTTGAAGGTACAATCACCAGTCGGGAAAGAACTGGACTCATTGGCTGATTTGGTTTCTTTCGGAGTATTACCAGCTTTTTACTTGGTCATGGCGATGGATAGCACCTATCCACCATCCTATTTCTTGAAATTTTTTAGCTTGATCGTGGTTGTCTTTTCGGCAATCAGACTGGCAAAATTTAATGTTGATACCCGGCAATCTGAGCAATTCATTGGGCTACCCACTCCCGCAAATGCTATTTTCATTACGTCGCTTGTGCTATTGCCAAGTAATATATTTCTAGACTATTGGGTTTTGATGATCATAGCCTTGTCTACCTCGCTGCTGCTTGTGTCAGAGCTCCCATTGATTGCGCTAAAATTTAAGACCTATCGTTGGAAATCAAATGAATTAAGGTTTACACTAATAATAACCAGCATCGTGCTTTTAGGATTTTTGAGGTTGTCTGCTATCCCTTTTATAATTCCTTGCTACATCATCCTCTCCATTGTTGGGAATTTTACCAAGAAAAACCATGTTTAAATCCCACTGGTTATAATTTTCGTTTCCTCCTCCCGTTGAACTGATTGATGAAAAGCTTTATCACTTTCCTAACCCTAATCATCGTATGGTCAAGCACTGCCCAAAGTGTATTGAACAGTGGTAAATGGCATAGGATAGGCGTAAAAGAAGCTGGGGTTTATAAACTAAATAGAGATCTACTTGTAAGGCAAATTGGTATAGATGCCTCCTTTGATCCAAAAACGATCAAAGTGTTCGGGACTGTTCCGGGGATGCTTCCACAACCAAATGCCATTTACAGACCAAATGATCCAGTAGAAATGCCAATAATGGCTGTTGGTGAGAATGATGGAAAATTTGACAATGAAGATTATTTCCTCTTTTATTCCGAAGGGCCAGATAATTTCAGTTTTGATGAGGATGGAAACCCACTTCACGAAAACAATGTCTATGCGGACGAGATCTACTATTTCATTACTACAGGTGGTGAAACGGGGAAAAGAATAAGCTCTGAGGCAACCCAGCCATTGCAAGGATCACCGGCTACAAACTATTTGGATTATATCAGTCACGAAGAAGACTTGGAAAATCAACTAAGATCTGGGAGACAGTGGGTAGGTGAAAGTTTCCGCAGAAGCCAAAATAAACAACGAAGCTTTAATTATTCTATGTCTGGAATGCTAGGTGAGGTTGTTTGCAATTTGCGACTAGCATCTAACTCTGAGGAGGAATGTTCCATGGATGTATCCATCAATGGCAATGCCATTGGAAACATAGTAATGGACCCTGTACCAAGGGATGTTTACAATGAGAAAATCAAATATGGTACTGGCGCATTTCAAACCAGCATATCAGGAAATGAAGTAACGCTTACATTGAATTTCAATGCTGCTTCTGGTGTGGATACTTCTATTGGGTACTTGGATTACTTCACTCTAGCGATCCTGCGCTCTCTTTCGTTAGTTGAGGAAAATCAACACATCATCCGCATGGCGGCTACAAGTCCCTCTTCATTTGAAATATCCAATTGGGAAACAAATGCACATATTTGGTCTTTGGCTGACCCTTTGAATCCGAAAGAAGTTATCCCTCAAATGAATGGAAATAAGGCATCTTTCACTTTGCCAAATAGCAGTAAGCTAGCGATAGTCTATAAAGGCAATGATTTTCCAACTCCCGATTTCTTTGGAGATATTCCTAACCAAAACATAAAAGCACTTAGCATCAACGACGGGATCATCGTCACCCACAAAGACTTCTTGACTCAAGCCAAAAGGTTGGCTCAGTTTCACAATTCTCACTCGGGTTTATCTGTAGATGTAGTTACAACTGATCAAGTTTATAATGAGTTTTCAGCTGGTCGACAAGACATCACAGCGATAAGGGATTTTTTGAGGTATTGCTATTTGAACGGTTCGCTAAAATATGCTACGCTATTTGGCGATGCATCCTATGACTATAAAGACAGACTTGCCGTCAATACCAATTATGTGCCTGTGTACGAATCCATCGAATCCGCTCATAATATATACAGCCATTCATCAGATGACTATTTTGGTTTTTTTGAGGAAGATGAAGGGGAATGGTTTGAAGGCGTCAGACGTGTAAACTCTACAGAATATATTATCCCTTATATCGACCATACCATGGAGATTGGCGTTGGCCGCTTACCCGCAAAAAGCACCCAAGAAGCAGCAGATATTGTTGACAAGATCATACGCTACAAAACCGCGCCTCAAGCCTATGGAAAATGGCGAAATCAGCTTGCATACTTTTCTGATGACGGTGACAATGAAACACATATGAAGCATGCTGAAGCTTTCTTCAAAATCGTAGATACGCTAGCCATAGAGTATAGTGCAAAAAAGCTCTATTTGGACATATATGATCAAGACAAACCTGAAACGGCTATTGCCGCAATGAACAATACCATAAAAGATGGTGTGTTCATGTTCAATTATATGGGTCATGGCAATGAAAGTCAGTTAACGCAGGAAAATATTATCTCACTCAGCGTAATCCGAGAATTTACCAATCGCCATAAACTCCCGCTTTTCATTACTGCAACTTGTGAATTTGGGAAGTATGATAGCCCAATAGTCGTTTCTGGAGCTGAGCGGTTACTTCTTAACCCGAATGGAGGTGCTATCGCACTTTTGACAACTACACGTCCTGTCTATGCCAATACCAATTTCCCACTGAATCAAGCGCTGCACGAAAACCTTTTCAAGAAGGTGAATGGCAAGTATCCTAGACTTGGTGATGTGATAAAACTTACTAAAAATGCTAGTTTGAATGGCCCAATAAACAGAAATTTTGCGTTACTCGGAGATCCTATGCTTTCCTTGAATTATCCCGAATTTGAAATCGTTTTTGATCAATTGGCAGCATCAATGGATACTCTGAGTGCACTTGAAAATTATAAGATTTCGGGAAAAGTTGTCGATAATGGCAAGCTATTGAGTGATTTCAACGGAGATGCGGTTATTACATTATGGGATATCCCACAAAATAAGGTCACATTAGGTCAAAGCAATGATCCCTTCACTTATGAGGATCAAACGAATTTACTTTTTAGAGGAAATGTGTCAGTTACAGATGGGTTTTTTGAAAGCCACTTCGTGCTTCCAAAAAACACATCATATAAGTACAAGTCTGGCAAATTGACAATGTATGCTTGGAATGAAAATGCAGGAATTGATGCTTCTGGAGCATCTCGAAACTTTGTGCTCGGTGGTACGGCTTCATCTGCTATAGACAATGCACCTCCAAATGCTACGCTTTATCTGAATGATGAAAGTTTCAGACCTGGGGGAACAGTAGGTACTAGCAGCTTATTGATCATCCAACTCTCAGACGAAAGTGGTATTAACATCTCCAACAATGGCTTTAGTCAAGGACTTACTTTGCAACTAAACGATGAAGAACCATTAAATATTAATGAGTATTATACTGCCAATAAGAATACCTACCAAAAGGGCACGGTCCTATTTCCACTACAAAACCTGGAGCCAGGAAACTACACTGCTACAGTGAAAGTGGCGGATGCACACAATAATGCAGCTGATTTTATAGTTGAATTCAAAGTGTCTGAAAAACCGATTATTCGATTGTATAACGTAGTGAACTATCCTAACCCAGCGCCAGCATCTGGTGCGACCACATTCAAGTTTGAGCATGATCGTGAAGATGAAGGTCTAGAAGTAATATTGTCTGTTTACAATATGGAGGGCAGAGTGGTGAGGACGATTAATTATCAAATTGATAGTAGCCCAAGGGTGGTTGACTATCTGAACATCAACCTTTCCAACGATCAAGGAGCGCCACTACACAAGGGAACATACCTATATCGAATACAAGTAAAAAGCACCCTTGATGATGCTACAAATGAAGTCACTAAGCGCCTCATTATCATTAATTAATTACCTTTGCCAACCTTAAAAAAACTAGAATGAGTCAATATTTTAAGCTGTTCTTTTGGACAACACTGGGAGCCTTACCATTTATTGGAAATGCTCAGTCTGCTTATATCTCAGGTCAGGATAGCGCAAGAAATCCGATCACGGTTGCAGTTCCATTCTTGAGCTTTGCACCAGATAGCCGTGGCGCTGCTATGGGTGATGCAGGTGTCGCCTCTTCTCCAGATGAATACAGCGTTCATTGGAACAATGGGAAACTTGCTTTTATTGAGGATGATATGGGTTTTTCATACTCCTACTCACCTTGGCTTGGCAATATTGTTGACGATATGTCTCTCAATTATTTGACCTTCCATACAAAACTGAATAGAATCGAAACGATTGGAGCCTCTTTAAGATATTTTGATTTGGGTGAAATCCAATTGACTGATTCCCAAGGAGACCCAATCGGTCTAGAAAATCCTCGGGAAACAGCTATTGATGTAACCTACTCTAGAAAGCTTTCTGAAAATATAGGTGTGGGACTAACTGGCCGTTACGTTTCATCTAATTTGTCAGGAAATATCACTGGCGCACCTGATGCCAAACCAGGTAGATCTATAGCCATTGATTTGGGATTCTATTATACAAAAGAGTTGGTAGTAGGCGGAAGAAATTCGGATTTATCGCTTGGCGCTCATATGTCAAACTTCGGTCGAAAGATTACTTACAGTAACGACTCCAATGAAGACTTTATCCCAACGAATCTTCGCTTAGGTGGAGCTTTCAAAACTGAAATTGATCCATATAACAGTTTCACACTCCTGCTGGATTTCAACAAACTAATGGTGCCTACACCTCCTCAATATGAACTGGATGCTAATGGTGAGTTTGTTGCCGATGCTAATGGTGATCCGAAAATCTCTAAAGGTAAAGATCCAAACAGGCCACTTTTAAGTGGTACTTTCGGTTCATTCGGTGATGCGCCAAATGGTTTTCGAGAAGAAATACAAGAAGTAATGATTTCAACAGGTTTGGAATATCGCTATCGCGAAGCCTTTGCTGTTCGCGTGGGCTACTTCCATGAGCATGCAAACAAAGGTGATAGAAAGTATTTCACAGCAGGACTTGGTTTCAAATATCAAGTCTTTGGTCTTGATTTCTCTTACCTCGTTCCAAGAGAAGTCAATCACCCACTGGGAGATACTTTGAGACTTTCATTTGTATTTAGCTTCGATACCAAAAACGAAGAGCCTACCCTTAATTAATGCTAGACAGATCAGTAGCCCCAGCGGCTTCTACCATTACTAGGCCTACTTTTCCAACCGTAGAGCGAATCAACGTTGGAGATGTTGAGATGAATATTCTCAATCTAGGAGAGCAGCCTGTTGTCCTTTTCGAGATGGTGTTTCCTGTTGGGAGATGGGAAGAGCCTGCGCCTGGATTGGCATTTATGCTTTTCAAGATGATACAGGAAGGCACTGAAAAACATAATTCTGAAGAAATCGCAGAGCTTTTAGATCACCACGGCAGCTACTTGGAGATCACGCCTACATTGGACAATGTCTCCATAAAACTTTATACGCTCAATAGATTTTTCCCTAAGCTCATCAGCCTACTGGCTGAAATGCTCTCTATTCCCAATTTTCCTGAAAAGGAAATTATAACCCTGAAGTCCATACGTCTGGAGCAAATCAAGCAGTCACACGCAAGAAACAATGCCTATGCAAACTTGGTCTTTCGCGAAATGTTATATGGCAAAAACCACCCCTATGGGCAGTTGATAGAAGCTGAAATGGTGGACTTGATTACCAAAGAAAGTCTACTTGAAGCTAGAAAGCTACTTTCTTATAAACCCACCGTTTTCATTACGGGTATGATCACAAAAGAGGAAATAGAAGAAGTCAACAAAGCTTTCAAAGAAATAAAATTCATAGATGCGCCCTCTAGAAGATCTGTTGACTTTGAGCAAACGCCTTCTAAAAACTTAATTAGAGAGGACACCACACAAGCTAGCATTCGAATTGGTTGCCATTCGATCAATCGAAACCACGCAGATATTCATCATTTCAAAGTCGCCAATGAATTGCTTGGAGGGTTTTTCGGTTCACGCCTAATGAAAAATATCAGAGAGGAGAAAGGCCTTACGTATGGCATTCACTCTGGGATGCTTCACTTATCAGAAGGTTCCTATTGGTCGGTGAGCTCCGAAGTATTGAAGGACAAAATGTCATTGGCCCAACATGAAATCACTCGCGAAATTGAGCGGCTTCAAAATGAGCCTCCTTCTGCAGAAGAGTTCGCAATGGTGATAAACTATCTCAAAGGAAAGTTTCTTTCCTCATTTGGATCGCCATTTTCTACTCATGACATGATAAAAGGACATATTCTAGCAGGACTGCCAGAAGGGTATTTTGATGAATTCCTCAATACACTTGATACCATGAAGCCTCATCATGTCAATGAGGTTTTGCGAAAACACATTAACGTGGAGTCATTTACTTCTTTGGAAGTCTACTGATCTGACAGTTTTAGGAGATAATAGTCGCCCGTGATTCGCACATCATCATATTTGAAGGGAAGTTGAGTCTTTCCACCATAGTCAAGCACACCAACTTTGCCATACCGATTAGCAATGATGAGTCCTTTGTCCGTATCTACAAGTCGATCATAGTTTGGCCCAAGAAGTATCTTTCCACTTGTATTTGCTAAACCATATTTGTTGTCTCGATCAAGAAGTAAATAATTACCAGTGCTGAGTCTACTTATTGAAGTCCAATTTGTAGCAATCACTTCGATCCCATTTTTATCGATTAGTCCATAACCTTCTTTAGTGGCAATAATTGCCAACCCCTTTTCAAACGTGCTTGAATATTGATAATAGGGCTGAATGACCAAAGTCTCCGACTCATCAATAAATCCCCATTTACCCATGAGTTTGATCGGAGCTAAACCTTCGTTGAAGCAGACTGCAGAATCATATCTATTAGCAATCCGAAGCTTCGCGTCCATATTCATAAACCCATGCCTATCATCTTTGATGATATGAAAATACCCATGTGCCAGGGAGAGCACATCTTGCACCCCTGCTGAAGTTTCAATGATTGATTTTCCAGATGCATCTATGAGTTTTATATGTTCATCACGCTTGAGCACATAATAATCACCTACTTTTTTCACTTCACCGTACTCAGGATAGATATAAGCCCCCCGTGACGTTAAAAGACCCATTTGTTGATAATCCTTAATTAATAAAAAATCACCCAGTACAACTTCGTACGGCAATTGATGAAGGAGATTACCCTCTTGATCAAGCACAAAATGAGCGCTACTTTTACGTCCGATGTAGAAGTCTTGGTAAATGAAAAGAGTGTCATACCGAGGCATTACTTTCCATTGATCATCAAAAGACATTACTCCCCACATTCCATAATTATTTGCAAGAAAGTGATTTGGAGCTACAGCAGGAAGGACTCTATCATATCGATTGATGATGGTTTTATTCCCTTGAAAATCCAGCCATCCCCAATATCCATTTTTTGCATACGGAATAAATCCAGCGTGAGATTGCCCCACCTTGTCCAATGGTCGCTCATTGAGCTTTCTTCCGAAGAGGTTGTACACATCCCATCCATCTCTATTCAAAGCATAAAAGAAATTTTCATCAACGTAGACAGAATCAAACCCCAAAGCAATCTCACGACCATCCGTTTTGTAGATTCCCCATGTTCCAAAATTGTTGTTTTGAGTGACAATAAAGCCTTTTCCCAAATACTTAAGTGTATGCTGCTGGTCTTGGAAAAGACTCTGACTAACAGCCAGAATATGCGTGGCATTATTGACGTGAGCGATCAATAAATCTGATGACTTTTCATACACAATAGAGTCGCAATGAAACTTAAACCCAACCTTTTCATCCTCTAGTCTAACCTCCCACTGCGGAAAATAAACTGGAACTCCATGGGCTATTGACTTCAGCTCGATTGGCCAAATCTCTTTACCATGGTGATCTATCTCCCCAAAATACCCTTGGTCTTGAAGCACTATTCCATCTTCCAAAAGAGTAATTACGTCAATCCAGCTCGCTAAAACTGCTTTACCTGATGGATCAAAAAGTTGATGCTTCCTTTGATGACTTTCTACTTTTATTAATGTACCTAATGCTGATACCGAGCGATAAAGCACAGGCACAATTAGAATATTTTCATCTGAGTAAACTCCAAAATTCAATTTTTTGGACTCATATTTTGAAACAACCCAATTTTGAGCATCTAAAGGTGATATCGTATAATAATCGAAGTTTAAATGGACTTTGGATTGATTATCTATAAGTCCTCGATAAATGATATTTGTGAATTTTCCTGCTATGCCTGCTTCAAAAAGTGATTCATTGAAAGGTTCGAGAATTACATATTTGGCAGAGGTGAGCTTTTTCGTCCTGACATTTATCAGCCCCCAACGTCCATTCTCTCTATAGCCTATGGACTCTGATACAACCGACGCTTGTCCGTCAGACCAGCCCAATTGTTCATATACCGCAGGCACCAGAACCTCCCCTTTGCTATTGGCTAATCCCTGAAATCCTTCTGAATTAATAATCTTAAACTCATCCGCTCGGACGGAAAAGCAAACTAGAATACATCCCAGTAAAAGGTATGTTTTAAGCATTAGCCAAATATAGGAAAGGGTAAGTAGGAAGACTATTTAGAAGATTTAGTTTCTTCCTTTTCAAGGTTGAATAAGTCATTAAGAAGACCTACTAGCTGGTCAGCCTCACCGCGTTTGCATGCAGCTTTGAGTTGCAGCACAGGTAATTTGATGACTCTCTGCATCATACTCTTAGTTGCATCTTCAAGCAATTTGATCTGCTCAGCGTCTGCTTTTTCAAGGTATCTGGAGAGCTCCTCTTTACGAATCTCCTCAAGAGCATTTTTGAATTTCTTTATGGCAGGGCTTACTTCCATCTCTTGAGCCCAATTGTTAAACTCCTCAATACTTTTTTCGAGGATCATCTGCACTTCTGCAACAGCCGCTTCCCTTTTCAGTAAAGCAGATGCAGTTTTTTCTTCAAGTTGATCAACATTGTAAAGCAAAACTCCAGGTAATGCCTCCAATGAATTATCAATACTGCGAGGAACAGATAAGTCAATAAAAAGACGAGGAACACCACTTTCCAGAATCATTTCTGAAGTTATTATTGGAGTCTCCGCCTGTACGGCACTAATTACGATATGGGCATTATTGATGAGTGCATTCAGATCTTCAAACCTTTGTGATTCAAATGATAACTCATCAGCCAACTTTTGAGTCTTTTCGAAACTTCGGTTTACCAATGTCACCTGAGCTGAAGTGCCTTTTAGGTTTTCAGCTACGTTTTGTCCAATCTCACCAAGCCCTACTACGAGCACTTTCGGGCTCACATAATTCATCATGAACTTATTGGCCAGATCTACTGCAGCTGAGGCTAAAGAAGCAGTACCATCATGGATACTCGTTTCTTGGACAGCTCGCTTATTGGTATAAAATATCGTGTGAAGCAAACGGTGCAAAAATGGACCAGCCATTTGCTCATCTGCTGTCCACTGATAAGATTTCTTTACTTGATTGCTTATTTGAATATCGCCAAGAACCATGGAATCCAACCCAAGCGACACCTTGAATATCTGAGTCAGCGCTTCATCATGATTGTAAACAATGCAATGCCTTAAAAATAATTGATCCTCATTTGCATGAAATACATCAATCAGTATTGCTAGGTCTCTATTCCAATCTTTATCTGCATAATAATACAACTCAGTACGGTTGCATGTAGAAATGAGCAAAGCTTCTTCTATACCCGTAAGCTCACGCACCCTACCGAGAAATTTTTTGGTCTGCGTTTCATCAAATGCCACAGATTCTCGTACTTCGAGAGAAGTATTTTTATAAGAAATTCCTATAGCCTTGAAATGCTTTTGCATGCGTAGAAGAAACTGTTCTTTTTTAAGTGACGGCAAAAATAACGTACTCATTGAAACTTCCCACATGAGATATATCATAAAAATATATTTATCTTGTTTGTAAGTAGCGGTATATGATGAGATTTCTCAGACAATGGATTATGGACTCCCTAGGTTTCTCCAAAACAGAAGCCAACGGAACTATTGTCCTTATACTTATTATCGTTTTGGTGGCCATCCTACCAAAGGTCTATTTGACCTACTCCACTGATCATTCTTACAAATTTGAATCTGACTCGCTCGAATTACAGGCATGGTCCAAGGAATTGGCAAACGCATTATCTCTGAAAGAGAAAAAAGATAAGGCTAGTAAGGAGGAACCTGAATTTGAAAATTTCATGTTTAACCCAAACACTGCCTCAAAGGAGAATTTGTTAGCGCTTGGCTTCAACGAAAGGAGTATTGGCAATCTGCTCAACTACCGCGAGAGTGGTGGTCAACTAAAAATAAAAGCTGATCTAAAGCGCATCTATGGAATCTCGTCATTTAGAGTAGATGAACTGTGGCAGTATATAGCACTTCCAGATGAGTTATTTGAAAAGCCTATCGTCAGTTCCCAACCGGAAATTCCAGAAAAGGCAGCCTCATCGGCACCACTACCACTTTATATAAATACTGCCGAGGCTTATGAATTGATGGACATTCGTGGAATTGGGACAAAACTATCTCAGCGTATCATTGATTACAGAGACAATCTTGGAGGCTTTCAAAATGCAAATCAACTTTCAGAAGTATACGGTTTATCTGAGGAAGTCCTTACCGAGCTAAATAAGAGAATAGTGCTTGGTAGTACTATTAGAAAATTAAATCTTAACACGGATTCCTTGAAACATTTATATCGTCACCCATATATTGATTACAATCTGGCCCGGGTAATTTTCAACTATAGATCACAGATAGGCGCCTATGATTCCGTGGAGCAGATAAGGTTTATAAAGATCATAGATGACAGTTTATATCAAAAAATATATCCCTACCTTTCCATTTTACCGTGATTGCACCCTATGGAGCATATTTTACAGTCTTATCTTCGGAGACTCACCAACCTTTCTGGTAACAACCGATCTCTTCTGCTACTCAAACTACTTGCAGACCAATTTTTGGATCTGCATGAGTTAGATTTTGCAGATAATGAACCTAGCTTCTCTAAGATTTCGGGACTTATAGGCAAAGGAGGTGAAGTAAAGCTATGCGATGAAATAGATCCCCGTGATAGCTCTGTCAATAAAAACAGTACTCGACTCAGAAAAATCGCACGAATGGACGCCTTCATTTTTGAAGAGCGCGGCGCTCGAGATTTATATGTAGGCTGGCCATTTGTATCAGGCAAGTTGAGTGATGGCACTCTGATCAACTGCCCCCTAATTTTTTTTCCTGCCACTATTACAAGAAAAACAGGCGCATGGTATCTCCAACTTAGGAAAGAAGTAAACATCACATTTAACAAATCATTTCTATTGGCATATGCCCACTTCAATAAGGTAAGTGTGTCAGAAGAGCTTCTAGAACTCTCTCTCAATGATTTAGACTTTGACATCACCAAGTTCCGAACTCAGCTCTATCAGCTCCTCAAAAAGAGTAATGTTGAAATCAATTTCAATCGAGATCTTTTTATGGATCAATTGGTGATGTTCCGCCAATCCAAAAAAGAACAATTTGATAAAGAACATAAGGAAGGTGAATTAAAACTTTATTCAGAGGCCGTTTTGGGGATATTCCCTCAGTCAGGATCGCATCTGGTACCTGATTATATGAGCCTTTTGGAACAAGAATCTATTGAAGATCTTTCTTCATTTTTCGAATCTAGGGTTTTTGATACACAGAAAAGTCTCGAAAAACTTCGCTTCTCTGATCAGGTAAAGGAAGAAACCACCTTCACCCCTTTTGCAATAGACGCCTCGCAGGAGAAGGCTTTGAATATGGTGAAAAGCGGCAGTTCTATAGTGATACAAGGACCTCCAGGTACGGGGAAATCCCAGCTCATTTGCAACCTTATTGCTGATTTTATTGCCCGCGGCAAGAATGTGCTACTCGTTTGTCAGAAAAAGGCAGCTTTGGATGTGGTATTTGAAAGGCTCAGTCAGACTCAGCTTAATGACTTTGTGGGGCTTGTGCATGACTTTAAAAATGACCGAAAGGATATTTTTGAACAGATTCAGAGGCAGATTGATAATGTAGATGACAATAAGAAACTCAACTATGGGCTTGATGCAATACATCTAGAGCGGGAATATCAACAGACTAGCCGTGTCATTGATCAAATCACAGAAAAATTGGATGAGTTTAAATTCGCTCTATTCGACATTAAGGAATGTGGAAAATCCATTAAAGAACTCTATCTCTCATCTGATCCCGACGCTCCAGCAATCCCACTCAATCAGCAATATCGTGAATTGCACTATTCGCGAGCTATAGCATTCAAAAGCGAATTGGGGAGATACCTAGATTACCATCAGAAATTTACTCAAAAGCCGAGCTTTTGGGCCTCTGGACCTTCCTTCGCTTTGTTCGGTGTGCAGGATTTAATTCGTCTAAAAGAATTGATAAATGAAGTTCCTGCCTTTGAAGATGAGTTGAAAAACGCAACTAGGAGCTTCGCAGAAATACCACTTGATTTTGAGTCTGCATTACATTTTATTGGAAACTTAGTGTCCATAGATCAGCTTCGCACCAATCTGGACAATGACATTGTCTTTAGTTATTTTCAAAAAATGATGGACGAGAGTACGGATGAAGATCCATTGATGCTCTCGAACATGGAGCGTAACACCATGCAATGCTTTAAAGGTGATGGATTGGAATCTTCCTTGCCATCCGATGCTTTGGGCAGATTTCAGGAGTCACTAGAAAGAGCTATCCGCGCACGAAAAAATCCATTTAGCTGGTTGCGCTGGAAACTTTTTTCTGCGGACAAAATATTTATTACACGAGTAATAGTCGCTAATGACCTGAAAAGTGACAGCATAGGTTTTGAAATCTTACTCAATCGTATAGACAATCGACTCAATTATGAGCACATCGTCACACGCATTGAAAGAACCCCATGGCTAACAGGTCTACCAAAAAACTTCAGAAAAATAGACTTACAGAATTGGTTTTTCTATCAAAAACTAGCGCTGAAATGTGTGAATCTTCATGATGAAGTCCGTACACTAGGTCAATTTATTTCATATAAAGGAGTAAAGAGGCAGACATTCGTCGGAAGACTAGAATCACTATCAAATACTTTGGGGACAATCCCAACCCAGCTTCAACTTTGGGCGCGATACATCAATGAAGGTCAAATCCGTGCGATACTTCTAGGGCAAGAAAAAATAGAAGATTTGCGAAAGCAACTCACCAATGATTTTGATGCAGTGGTTGCTTACCATAAGCTGCGAGAAAATTTCTCGGAAGAGGAAACTCGTCTTATTTCCAAACTCACGGAAAATGGTGAATCAGATAAAGCAGCTATTCTAAAACTATTGGACAATAGCTTAACACTCGCTTGGATAGACCATATCGAAACTAAATATCCTATACTCAGGAGTGTGTCATCCTATGAATTTGACCAACTCACGACTGAACTACGTGACGCAATTGCCACAAAACAGACTTTGAGTCAAGATATCTTACTACTAAAGTCACGCGAGCGCACCTATAAAGACCTTGATTATAATCGCCTGAACAACCGTGTCACTTACAAGGAATTGTATCATCAAGTCACTAAAAAGCGAAAGATTTGGCCGATTCGTAAGGTGATATCTCAGTATCATGAAGAGCTCTTTTCACTTCTACCATGTTGGCTTACTTCTCCGGAATCCGCTTCAGCGATATTCCCAATGGAGCAAAATTTTGACTTAGTGATTTTTGATGAAGCGTCACAGTGCTTTGCCGAGAGAGGCATCCCCGCGATGTATCGTGGCGCTCAAGTAGTAATAGTTGGCGATGATAAGCAGTTGCAACCAAACGATCTCTACCAAGTGCGTTGGGAAGAAGAGGAGACTGAGGCGCCAGAACTTGAAGTGAGTTCACTTCTTGCCTTGGGTAAGCATTACCTTCCGGAAATTAGCTTAAGAGGACACTACAGAAGTAATTCACTTGAGTTGATAGAGTTTTCGAATAAGCATTTCTATAATGGTAAGCTGAAGTTACTCCCAAGTTTTAATGTCATAAATGCCAACACGCCAGCAATTAATTACCTGCATGTCAATGGTGTTTGGGAACAAAATACCAATATGATTGAGGCCGAATCAGTTATCGAACTGATAAAAAAACTGAACACCACTTCCCCAAATCTTTCGATTGGGGTTGTGACATTCAATGCTTCACAGCAAAGCCTGATAATGGATTTACTAGAGCAGGCCGCAGACAAAAATGATTTTCAATCACCAAAATCTCTTATAGTCAAGAACATTGAAAATGTACAAGGTGACGAACGCGACATTATCATATTTTGCACAGCATATGCCCCAGATAAAAATGGCAAGCTTCAGCTCCGTTTTGGCAGTCTAAACCAAGCTGGAGGAGAGAACCGCCTCAATGTGGCCATCACTCGAGCTAAGACATCCATTTATATCGTTACGAGTATCCTTCCACATCAGCTAAATACCGAAAACACAGCTCAGGCAGGTCCTAAACTTTTAAAAGCCTATTTGGAATTTGGCAAAAATGTGAGTGATGGAAAATGGTTACCTGACAGTCAAGAAGACAATAGCCAAACACCGTCATGGTATTTGCGTCAGCAATTGGAAGGTACAGAAGAGGGTTTTGAGGTTAAGAAAACACTACCTTTCTCTGACCTCACTATCCGCAGCGGCCAAAAGAGTAAAGGACTAATTCTTACAGATGATGAGCTTTACTTTGATACACTATCGGCAAAAGACGCACACTGCTACCGACAAAATCACTTCTCGGAAAAGCGTTGGCCATACATGCAAGTATTCAGTAGAGAGCAATGGCTAAATCCATCTCAGACGAAGGAGAAAATCAACAAATTCATCCACCGTCTAGGTGATTGACATTTATTAAAAAGACTCAAAACAAAGATTTCTGGAAATAGATTTTTGAGCAGTCCTTTATTCCGCTATTTCCACTCTAGCACCCATAGATAAGATCAATGGCAAGCTATCACGTCTCATATACTGCTCAAAAGATATTGAATAAGTGCCAGCATTGGCAAAAGCATAATCTTCTAAAATCAGCTGCCTATGATCGAACAAATCGCCTAACCCACTACCGCGTGGCTCGCCTGTTTTAGGATCAAAAAGATCAATACCCTGCAGTTTTTGAACGATCACTTGATTGGACGAGTCGATCAATGAATAGCGATAGTAAAGATTATAAAAAGGGTAATGTTGTGCGTTGCGAATATTGGTGTAGATATGATATCGCTTGGTAATATCTGGTATCTCGAAAGTAAAACTGACTACAGAGTCCTTATGCCAGAATGCCTCTTCAAAATCTTGATTATTATCCAATATGCGATTCGGATCACAAGCGGTCATACCAATTAAAACAAACGCGATAAGGACTAGTTGCCTCATGATTGATTATTCTGATTATTTGAAGTCCCTTCTCCTGGCTTTTTATTCTTCCAGTTGCGCTTTTTATTCTTTTTATGCTTAGGTGTTTGTTTACCTTTAGAAAATTTCTTGTCCATTGCTACAAGGTCGCTATTGAGACTTACATCGCTAGATGGTTGCTCTATTTCGTCCTCAGCAAGAGTCACCGGTTTTTTACCTTTTTTGTTCAGTTCCAAAATCTCATTGACTCGTGCTACATCTAGTGGATACCAAGTGTTTTCCCCTTCATAACCGAACCACATGATTTTCTTGAAAATATCTGTCTTTTGGAGCCGCGCTTTGCCTTGGTCTGTTTCTAAAGGCTTTTCAATCTTGGGAATATCTTTCAGGGCGTCCACATAAGTATCAAGCTCATAGTTAAGACAACATTTTAGTCGTCCACATTGCCCAGAAAGCTTACCTGGATTGAGCGATAAATTTTGATATCGAGCAGCTTGGGTACCTACAGTTTTGAATTCTCCCAACCAAGTAGAGCAACACAACTCACGACCACATGAACCAATACCGCCAAGCCTTCCGGCTTCTTGGCGCATACTTATCTGGCGCATTTCCACACGAATCTTGAACTCTCCTGCGAGTCGCTTAATCAATTCTCTAAAATCAACACGCTCTTCTGCTGAGTAGAAAAATGTGGCCTTGACATTGTCTGCCTGAAATTCCACATCGGTAAGCTTCATCTTAAGGTTCAGCTCTTCTATCACCTTTCTCGTACGATAGAGCGTAGGCATTTCCCGATTTTTAACCTCTCGGTATTTGTCTATATCCTTTTGAGTGGCTACTCTATAAATCGATTTAATTTCTTCATTGATGGCTACTCCTCGCTTCTTCATCTGTAAGCGGACCAGCTCACCCTGTAATGACACATGCCCAAGATGATGTCCATTCGGTACATCCACAATTACCGCATCACCGGTGGTAAGGTCTAGTTTTTCTGAATTCCTAAAAAACTCCTTCTGACCATTTTTGAATCTAACCTCTGCAATGTCAAAATCACTCACGACTGGTGCATCCATATTTGAAAGCCAATCGAAAACATTCATTTTATTGCAACCACCAGTACTACATCCGCCATTGTTGTTGCACCCCAATGACACTCCATCTTCACTTGCTGCCGTACCGCAGGACCCACATCCCATGTTACAATTTGTTTAGGTTAATATGTAAATATAAGTAACTAGTATTGAAGTTGAACTTTACAGTGCAACTCGATTTTAAGCTGTTTGGTTAGAATTCATGCAATCAATTAAACCAAAGAACTTCCCCTTTTGTGGAACAAGAGCTTCCTTCAGTTTATAATTCAAATCAATGAATTATTGTCCAAGATTTTTCAGATCAAAACCTATGTCCTTTCGATAATTGATGTCTTGCCATTGCACTTTCTCTGCAGCTCCATAAGCCGAACTAAGCGCTTCGCCTAGGTTTTTTCCGAGTCCTGTCAATGCCATGACACGGCCTCCATTGGTGACCAGCTTGCCCTTGGAATACTTGGTGCCAGCATGAAAAGTGATGGCGGATTTGATTGGAGACTTAAAGGTGATTTCCTTTCCTTTTTCATAGGCATCAGGATAACCACCAGCCACCAATACTACAGTCGCTGCTGTGAAAGGCTCAATTTCCAATTTATAATTAGACAAATTCCCTCTTGCAGTAGCGATGAGGAGCTCCAATAAATCAGATTTTATTCTTGGCAACACTACTTCTGTCTCTGGGTCACCCATCCGTACATTGTATTCTATCACTTTTGGCTTACCCCCAGAATTCATCAAACCTATGAAAATGAATCCAGCATAGTCCATTCCTTCCTTTTGAATACCTTCTACTGTTGGCTGAACTACTTCTAGCTCTACTCGCTGCATAAAATCTTTATCAGCAAAAATGACAGGAGATATGGCTCCCATTCCGCCAGTATTAGGACCAGTGTCTCCATCTCCGATTCGCTTATAATCTTTAGCTTCAGGTAGGATAACATAATCTTTGCCATCAGTCAATACAAAAACTGACACTTCTATTCCTGACAGAAACTCTTCGATAAGTACCTTGGCACTAGCCTCACCAAAACGCTTTTTGAGAATGAGATCATCAAGACTTCTTTTGGCATCATCGATATCCTCTGTAATCAATACACCTTTTCCAGCAGCTAATCCATCTGCCTTGAGTACATATGGAGGTTTTATGCTTTCAAGAAAAGCATAGCCTTGTTCAATATTGGAAGCATCAAATGTCTGAGCTGCTGCTGTAGGCACACCGTGTCTCATCATAAAGTCCTTCGCAAACTCCTTGCTCCCTTCCAATATCGCCCCACTCTTGCCTGGGCCAACTATTAATAAATCAGCTAAAGTAGGATCAGCTTTCAGGTCGTCTACCAGACCAGCAACAAGCGGCACCTCGGGTCCTACGACCACTAGAGATATGCTATTTTCTTTAATGACTTTGCTCACAGCTGCAGCGTCTGCAGTATCAATGTCCAAATTGGTGGCAAGTTCTGATGTGCCACCATTGCCCGGTGCTACAAATACCTTTTCACAAAGCGGACTCTGCTTGATTTTCCACACAAAGGCATGCTCTCTGCCGCCAGATCCAATGATGAGTACGTTCATTAATTCGTTTTTTAGCCATTAAAAAAGACCGCCCAAAAATAGACGGTCTCTGACAATATTATTTGAGAATAGAAGATTAATGCGCATGCTCGGACATGAATTTAATGCGCATCAGTCTTACTTCATCCTCAGAGTAAAATTCTTTCAACTCCTTCATCGCTTCTTCAATACTATCACTTTCTGCATTCATGAAGTAATCATTGATATCATCTTGACGATCGTCATCGAGCAATTGATCTATATAATAATCCAGATTGAGCTTCGTGCCACCGTAGCATATATTCTCTATTTCAGCTATGAGTGCCTCATACTTCATGCCTTTAGAGCTGGCAATCTCCTCTAAATCCACTTTACGGTCGATCTGTTGAATAATCAATATTTTGTTTTTGGACTTTACTCCAGAAGACTTTACCAATACGTCAGACGCTGTGATGATGTCATTTTCGTCAACATATTTCTCGATCATTTGGAGAAATGGCTGCCCAAATTTTCGAGCCTTACTTTCTCCTACACCAACTATCTTAATAAGATCGTCCATAGAAGTGGGATACATAGTGGCCATTTCCTCCATAGATGGATCTTGGAAAATCACATATGGAGGCAAATCCAATTGCTTAGCTACCTTCTTGCGAAGGCTTTTGATCATGTCAAAAAGGACTTTGTCGTAAGCTGTAGTATTGATAGTTTCCCTTTCTACTTCTTCTTCTTCACCCTCTTCGTCATATTTATGGTCTTTGTATAATTCAACCGTATATGGATCTGAGAGAAAATCTCTCCCCTTTTGTGTGCCCTTAAATATCCCAGGCTGTTCAATGTCCTTGGCGATAAAATCACTTAAGAGCGTTTGTCTGATAATGGACTTCCAAAAATGTTCGTCTTGATCGCTACCCTTAGCAAACACTGCTAGACTATCATGACTATAACTGAGCACATGCTCGGTTTTAATGCCAATTAGCACTTTTGATAAATGACTCAGGTCGAAACGTTCCTCAGTTTGGATGACAGCTTCTATAGCCAGCTTGACATATGAGGTCCCATCAAAATGCTCTCGCTGATGCAGACAATTGTCACATGCCTCACAGTTATCTACTTTATAATCCTCCCCAAAATAATGCATCAACTGGCGCCTTCTACAAACCGAAGACTCAGCATATAGCGCCATTTCTTCTAAAAGATACTTGGCGTTTTCACGTTCTGTGACTGTCTTATCCTTAGAAAATTTTTCGAGTTTTAAAATATCATTATAGCTGTAGAACATGACCACATTACTCATGATGCCATCTCTACCAGCTCTACCCGTTTCCTGATAATATCCTTCTATGGACTTAGGCACATCATAATGCACGACAAATCGCACATCTGGCTTGTCTATTCCCATGCCAAATGCAATAGTTGCTACGATCACATCCACATCTTCATTCAGGAAGGCATCCTGATTTTTGATTCTTATCTGGCTATCCATACCTGCGTGGTATGGTGCCACATTCACACCATTTACTTTTAGGAACTCAGCTATCTCCTCTACCTTTTTTCTACTTAGACAATAGATAATACCAGACTCACCCTTATGCTCCTTGACAATTCTTATGAGTTGTTTTTTAGCTTGCTTTTTAGGCTTCACCTCATACATGAGGTTTGTTCTGTTGAATGAAGTCTGGAAGATGGCTGCATCATCCATCTCCAAATTCTTTTGAATGTCCTGTTGGACTTTGGGCGTGGCTGTTGCCGTCAATGCTACAATGGAAATTTCACCAAGCTCCTTGATAATAGACTTGATCCGTCGATATTCTGGTCGAAAATCATGACCCCATTCGGAAATACAATGAGCCTCATCTACCGCAACAAATGAAATTACTGCCTTCTTCAGGAAATTGATATTACTTTCTTTCGTCAAACTCTCGGGAGCCACATATAGTAGCTTAACCTCTCCTGCTAGCGTCTCACTCTTCACCTTGGTCATCTCCGTTTTGGTCAGACTGCTATTGAGAAATCTCGCATTTACTCCTACGGCATTCATTTGATCTACTTGATTCTTCATCAAAGCAATCAAAGGCGAAATAACAATAGCTGTTCCCTCTTTTGTGATAGCCGGCAATTGATAACATAGGGACTTCCCTGCGCCTGTTGGCATAATGACAAAAGTATCCTTGCCATCCATCACACTATGGATGATCTCTTCTTGCGTACCTCTGAAAGTACTGTACCCAAAAACTTTTTTGAGTGTCTCTCTTAATTTAATATCCGTTCCTGTCTCCATCTTTATTCACTTCTCTACAGAAGTATAAATTAATCAATTCCGAGTTATTTCAAGCACCTATCCAACACATAATTAAAGGGTTTATTGTTTTCGACAGAGTTCTTAAGGTTCATTTACCTTTAACATCTCATATTGCAGTGAGATAAAAATTAAAAAATGAGCAACATACATATAGTTATCATGGCTGGTGGTACAGGGACAAGATTCTGGCCTTACAGTAGAAATAACAAGCCCAAGCAATTTTTGGATGTCCTTGGCACAGGTAGAAGTTTACTTCAAATGACTTTTGATAGGTTTTCGAATGAAGTACCTAACGAGAATATTTGGGTAGTGTCCAACGAGATCTATAAGGACCTCTTGGCCGAACAACTTCCTGAATTACCAACAGACAATATCCTTTTGGAGCCATCTAAGCGCAATACCGCTCCATGTATAGCTTATGCAGCATATAAAATCAGAGAAAAAGACCCACAAAGTGTGATGGTCATTTTGCCATCTGATCATGTAATATTCAAAGAGCGGGACTTTATCGATGTTATTAATAGCGCGGTAGAAAATGCGGATGACGAAAAATTATTCACTATTGGAATACAGCCTAATAGACCAGAGACTGGTTATGGTTATATTCAGTTTGAAGAGACTGAAGCGACAATCAAGAAAGTAAAGACTTTTACAGAGAAACCAGAAATTGAACTTGCGAAAAAGTTTGTTTCAAGTGGTGACTTTGTGTGGAACGCAGGGATTTTTGTTTGGAAAACCTCTGCAATCATAAAGGCTCTTGAGACTTATCAGTCAGAACTCGCAGAAACCTTCGAAGAAGGAGTCGGGATATACTTCACAGAGAAAGAAGAGAAATTTATCAAAAGCGCTTACCTGGTATCAAAAAGTAACTCCATAGATTATGCAATCATGGAAAAAGCAGAGCAAGTATTTGTGGTATTGGGTGACTTTGGCTGGTCCGACCTTGGTTCATGGAATGCACTCCATGAGATAAAAGAAAAGGACGATCAAGAAAACGTCTTGGAAGGCAACATCATGACTTACAATTCCAAGAACAACTACATCATCAGCAAAACGAACAGGCTAATTCTCACCGAGCAGTTAGAAGGTTATCTTGTGGCGGATTTTGATGATATCTTGCTTATTTGCAAGAAAGAGGATTCAAATATCTTCCGAGACTTTGTGCACGATGTGAAAAATCAAAAAGGTGAGGAACTTATATAAGTCGCTGCCTTTTGACTTCATAGAGCGCCATGGCTGCCGCAACAGATACGTTGAGTGAAGCAATATTCCCCGAAAGGGGAATTTTCACTTCTTTATCGGCCAAAGCCAAAATTGCAGAAGAAATCCCTTCATCTTCAGATCCCATCACTATAGCTGTGGGCACCATCAGGTCAATATCCTGAAAATAAGTTTCGGCCTTTTCTGTACTTGCTACAATTTGAAGTCCTGAATCTTTGAGGAACTGAATCGCTTCTTTGAAATTTGATTCTCGACAAACTGGAATATAATTGAGCGCACCTGCCGATGTTTTGATGGCATCAGCATTGATCTGAACACTCCCTTTAGTCGGTATCAAAATCGCATCTACACCCATACAATCTGCCGTCCGAGCGATGGCTCCAAAATTGCGAACATCCGTAAGTCTATCAAGTACCAGAACCAAAGGCACCCTTCTATTCTCAAATACCTCAGGAAGTACATGCTCTATTTTATGATATTGTACTGGAGAAAGGAAGGCAACTACTCCCTGGTGATTTTTTCGCGTAAAGTGATTGATCTTCTCAACGGGAACGGTAGACAAAGGGATTTGACGATCATTCAACAATGTGAAAAGCTCTTTGATCAGCTCACTTTTGAGTCCCTTTTGTACAAATACTTTTTCAAGGTCTTTGCCAGAATTGATGGTCTCGATCACAGCACGTATGCCATAGATCATGTCCTCATTATTTTTTTTAGTTTCTATCACAGTCCTTTTCTTATTTCCCCTACTTGTTGATACCACAGGTTTTCGTATCTGCGGTTACGCTTGAGTGAATACATCAAGGGCGCAAAGAGAGTTGAAATTCGTATGAATTCAAATTCGTAACCATCTCTATATGTCCAAGTCTCGGTCCGCTCGTCTCGCTTGACCACATCCGGCGGTCCAAATACTATGTAAAGCATGCCTCGATCCGTTTTCCATCCTTGTTTGTAATCTGTAAACAATTGATTGGCTTTCTCGATGCGATCATAATAGAGCTTAATAGCATTCTTAGCTCGAAATTTTGTGCTGAAGGTGCCGATCCAAAACTGCTCAAAAGCCTTTTTGCTATAGCCATCTGTCATTGATTTTATTTCTTCAGATGTTGTGATATAGGTAAGCGGGTCGACAAGTTCCAATATAGATTTATACTCTGGAAAATAAGGCGGGCACTTGAGAATGGTCAATGCCTCTTGAGAAAGGGTGTCTTGCTGAATGAGATAAAATCTATATTCTTTGAATGATGGTAATTGGCTATCAAAATAATACGAGGTATCAATATCTAAACTAGGTGAAATCATACGCATCAAACCCATTGGGGGATCGGCTGATTCAAAGTTGTCCGTGTACTCATATACATGCAATGAATCTGCCCCCGAAAAGGAGATATTATTTGAGGTGATGTAAGGTTCAAGAATTGGGAGGCCCTTAATGTCCTTTGGATAAACACTAGAAAATCCTGTTTGCTTGCCTATTTGGATGTCTTCCAAAAGATAAACGCCCATTTCCAACTGGGCCATGGTAATCAACAAGACAGCATTTTGCAAAGGATCGAAAGTGATTCCTAAAAATAGTTCCTTAGATGTATTCACAAGAGTGTCAATCGTATATGCACGCAAGGTATCATGCGCCAGTGAAGCATAGCTTGGCTGCACTAGTAGATCCATACGCCATTTGACAAGGGAGTCTCCTTCAACTTTGAAAAAAACTTTGACCCCACTTTCGGAGCTCACTACTCGATGCGCAAACTGCATTGGAACTGTTAGGTCATACTGGTAACTCAAATTAACACTCGTAAGGTCCAGAGATTGCACCTGCCAACTCATTAACCAACATAGAACCAAAATCGAAATACCTCGCCACCCCATAAGCCGAAAATTTAGGCAATTATTTGGTTTCTTTGCTGAAAATTAAGTCAATGAGTGTTTATACTACCGAGATTACTTCAGATCAGATTCCATCTGACAACCCCATCCATCAACGTCTACTGAAAGCATATCATGTAGCGGCCCCAATGGTCTCTGGAGATTTGCTGGATCTAGGTTGTGGTGAAGGAAGAGGTGTTGAGCTACTTCTTGGGAATGCTAAGAGTTATCTCGGGTTGGATAAAATCGAAGAAATCATTGAAAGACTAAGAGGAAAATATCCTCAAGCACAGTTTGAAGCTGGTGTTTTTCCTCCTTTCAAATTACCAGACAACAGTTTTGACACGGTTGTAAGCTTCCAAGTGATTGAGCATATACAGAATGACGAACTATTTCTTTCGGAGATATATCGGGTTTTGAAGCCTGGCGGAAAAGCCATCCTCTCGACACCTAATATTAAAATGACCTTAAGCAGAAATCCATGGCATACGCGTGAGTATACTGCGGACCAACTCTCAGATCTTGCAAGAAAGTATTTTGACAAAGTAGAAATGAAAGGTATTGCTGGAAGTGATAGGGTTCTTGAATATCATGACCAAAATAGAGCTTCCGTCCATAAAATCATGAAATACGATTTCCTCAATTTACAGTATCGACTTCCAGCTGCCATCTTGCGTATCCCTTATGATTTTTTGAATAGAAGGAACCGTAACAAACTCCAATCTCAATCCGACGAACTGGTACTGTCTATTAATCAGGAAGACTACCATTTGGCCGATCAATCGAAACAAAACCTTGATCTATTTTGTATATTGAGTAAACAAAATTGAATTTTATGACATCTGAAAAACTTATAAAAGAGCTCAACTTACTGCTAAGTGACCTACATATCTATTACCAAAACGTAAGAGGATTTCATTGGAACATTAAAGGCAAAAGATTTTTTGAACTTCATGTAAAATTTGAAGAATTGTATACCGAGGCGCTTACCAATATCGATGAAATCGCGGAGCGTATACTGACCATAGGTGGAGCGCCTTTACACTCTTTTGAGGAATACATAAAGCATTCCAACCTTAAAGTCTACATGAACATCTCGAAGGATGATGCGACTGTAAAAGCCGTTCATTCACAACTCGGAGAGCTTGTCGCTCGCGAGATGGAAGTTAAAAAAATAGCAAATGCTTGTGCTGATAGTGAAACGGAAGATATGATGATAGCACTCATCAATGCTCAACAAAAGACCATGTGGATGTTCAAATCTTGGATGGGAGAAGAAGTAGCTTCTAACTAATAAAATATTTCTGGTGCCACTTTTGGAAAACATAAAGTGACCATACCAAAATGTGAGAATCGCCCGGATCGAAAGAATACAATTTCTTTTTGATTCGGGCGATTTCGTTCCATTCAAAAATTCCTTGAGAAACGATCTTCTCCTGATCGAAAACTATTTGATCAAGCTCTCCCTTCATCTCTTTTCTAAACCAATCCAAGAGTGGCACCTCAAAACCATGCTTTGGCCTATGGTACAGTTCTTTTGGTAGCATATCTCTAAAGGCTTCTCGTAAAATTATTTTTCTACTCTTGCCCTGTGCTTTGAGCTTTGACTCTAGCTCAAAAGCAAACTGAACCACATTTGGATCTAGAAAAGGTACTCTTACTTCTAGGCTATTGGCCATAGACATCAAATCCACTTTTTGAAGCATGTCTCCCGACAATACCATCTTACAATCAAGAGCAAGCACCTCGTTAAGGTCACCCGTCTTTATGCTTCGTAAAAGCTCATCTCGGAAAGCACTTCGATCAGGGGCATTCAATAAAAGTCGATCTACCTGACTTTTCTCAATGAAAGCAGCCAAATACCAATAGCGCTCGCTTGCGGAAAGTTGACTGAGCTTAGCAAATCGATCAAGTTTTCTAAAGGTATCTGTCAACCGATTATTTCTAGACTTTGGTAAGAGTGACCAAATTGGTCCACCGATAGAAGCAATCTTGGATGTAATATTAGGGTGCTGTGCATGTAGCCAGGCGGAGTGCTTATTGTATCCAGAAAACAACTCATCTGCACCATCTCCCGAAAGAGCCACTGTGACATGCTTTTTAGTCTTTTTGCTCAAAATATGAACAGGAAGAGCTGAAGAATCTGCGAAAGGCTCATCTATATATTCCACTACATCGCCTACAGCTGACAGCAAATCGTCATTCGAAAGCGAAAAGACATGATGATCCGTAGCAAAATGATCGGCCACCAAATTGGCGTATGCCGTCTCATCAAAATACTTGTTGTCTTTGAAGCCAATACTAAACGTCTTCAACTTCGGAACGTCCTTGCTAGCCAAGCCAACGATGATAGATGAATCTATACCTCCACTCAAAAATGCACCAAGAGGGACATCAGAAACCAACCTCGCTCTTACAGAGTCCGTCAAGCGATCCACTAAGGCCACTTGAGCTTCTTTAAGCTTCCAAGGTTTATTGGTGTTTGGGTCGGGGAGCTTGTAGTAACATTTTTGATCTACATTACCTTTTTCTATTTCAAGGTAATGGCCAGGCTTGAGTTTTTCTACCCCTTCAATTATAGATAGTGGAGGTGGTATATAAGTAAGTTGGAAATAAAGTGATAATGCCTCCTGATTGATCTTCTTCTCTAGTCCATAACAAAGCAGCGACTTCATTTCAGAAGCGAAGAGTAAACTGTTATCTGTTTTGCAAAACAGCAATGGCTTAATCCCATACCGATCCCTTGCTATAAACATTTTGCGAGTCACCTGATCATAGATAGCAAACGAAAAAAATCCATTGAGCTTTGGGAGCATATCTGCACCCCAAACGATGTATGCTTGCAATAAAACTTCCGTGTCAGAATCTGAACTAAATGAGACGCCTTTCTGGGATAACTCCAGTCTTAGTGCTTTGTAATTATATATTTCTCCATTGAAAACAATGTGATAACGACCAGACGAATCTCGCATTGGTTGGTTGCCTGCATCGCTTGTATCCAGTATAGATAGTCTACGATGACCTAACCCTACGACATCATCAAACCACGTATCATGAACATCCGGTCCCCGCTTTTCCAAAGCACGGGTAGATGCTTCGAGATGCATCAGGTTCATCCGACCTACCGGGTTAAATGCAAACAAACCTGAGATTCCGCACATATGGCATTAAATTTATGGACTAAAGAGACAAATCAATCAGGATATGAATACAAGTTTTTACCGATACTTATTCATTATTACTTTTTTCACCTTCGCAATTACAGTCGCAACTGCACAGTCCAGAAAAAAGCAAAAAGATATTGACAAAGTGATCGGCTATGCTAAAAACTACATTGGCACACCTTACAATTATGGCGGAAGTTCTAAAAACGGGATAGACTGCTCCGGATTAATCTATAACTGCTACACCGCTATTGGTGTCTCATTACCAAGAACCGCCAAAGATCAATCCAAGATTGGGAATAGCAAAAACTGGGACTCTATCAGACCAGGAGATATTGTCTACTTCAAATTCAAACAGAAAGGTGAAAAGTGGTACCATACTGGGTTGATCACCATCGTGGAGAAAGATAAAATCCGATTTATCCATGCCTCAACAAGTCGAGGCGTAGTTGAAGAAAATCTACTAATTGATTATTACAGTGAGAACGTGAAGAAGTTTAGGAGAGTGATTTAAAACAAAAAACCACCGACTTGCGGTGGTTTTTTAATGTGGAGCATATCGGATTCGAACCGATGACCCCCACGCTGCCAGCGTGGTGCTCTAGCCAGCTGAGCTAATGCCCCATTTATTCAAATGGTCATTTATTTTACTTTCTTCTAACCTAGCATGGTGCTCTATCCTGCGCGGACCGACCAGCTAAGCTAATACCTCATTTATTGCTAAATGAGTAATTATTCTTAACCTCTTAACCCAGCATAGTGCTCTATCCTTCACGGATCGGTCAGCTGAGCTAATGCCCCATTTATTGCTAAATGAGCCCTTATTCTATTTTCCTAACCCTGCGTGATAATCTATCCTACGGATCGACCTGCTGAGCTAATGTTGAATAAGATTTGCGAATTTAACCGAAAAATGAATTTGCGCAACTCGAGCTTCTATATTATTTGACTTTGTGCACCCACGCCAGAGTCAACTGTGTCACGAAAGCATAAACGCTCATCAAATGAAAAATATAGTATCGCCTTTTTTGATTGGCTGGCTTTTATTCGGAGGTGATGATGGAGTAATTCCTTCAAGTGTATCTGCTAGTTACTTTAAAAATGCTAGCCTAATAACTGATTATCCTCATGTTAAGGCTGGAGATTCTCTTGTGTTCTTGAGGGAATATGTTGCGGAAGACAGAGAAGAGGGAGCTGACAATGAGTATAGTGAACGTTTTTACTTCACAATTCCGAAAGGTTTCAAATCATTCGGTCTGAAAGGTGATGAGCTGAATTCAATTAATATAAAATTCTTGCAGTACTGCTTCTGTATGTTTGGTGAGGATTTAGAAATATTGGGTGGTCAGATGACAGGTCAATTAAACGACGATTTCTGGACAATAAGTGCGAACATTGATTTAGCGTTTTACTATCGAATATCTGAGGATAGCCTCACTCTTGCTGAACCAATCAACAAGACATTTTCTAACAAATTCAAACTTAAATCACTCACTGAGGTCGATTAAGAAATCATTTTTTCAACTTATCCGTAGAGGAATTAGAACTTTTGGAAGCCAATCTCGCTTTCCTTCTTAAATTCCCTTTATGAGCAAACAAAAAGTGACGCTAGGCCATGTCTTTAAAACCATTATTTGGCCAAGACGAAAAACGATATCCATAGGTCTGGTACTTATTTTAATAAGCCGAGCGGCTAGTTTGGTGCTTCCTGGATCTACTAAATACCTTATAGATGATGTAATCGTCAATAAGGATCTTGAAATGCTCAAATGGCTCGTGGTGATTGTCCTTGGAGCTATAGTGATTCAATCGATAACATCCTTTCTACTTACTAGAATCTTAAGTGTGGAAGCCCAGCATTTGATCGCACAATTGAGGGTACGTGTACAGCGAAAAATAATGTACCTCCCCATCAGATTTTTTGATAATACCAAAAGCGGGGAATTGGTTTCAAGGATCATGACAGATGTGGAAGGTGTCCGAAATCTTGTTGGTACTGGACTGGTACAGCTTGTTGGTGGGTCACTTACAGCAATTGTTTCCCTTTTCCTATTGATCAAAATCAATCCTTGGATGACATTTTATGTATTAGTCCCAGTTACGATATTTGGTGTGATCTCTATGAAGGCCTTCAGTTTTATCCGGCCGATTTTCCGTGAGCGCGGCAAGCTCAATGCTGAGGTAACTGGACGATTGACAGAAACTTTGAATGGTGTTCGCGTGATCAAAGGATTCAATGCTGAACAGCAAGAGGTAAAGACTTTTGAAGATGGCGCTGAGCGGCTATTCGAAAACGTGAAGAAAAGTCTCACCTCCACAAGTATTGTCACTAGTTCTGCCACTTTCTTATTGGGCTTGGCCACCACGGGTATCATGGGTATGGGCGGGTATATGATCATCAATGGCGAGATGACGATAGGTGATTTTGTAGCATTCACGGCATACCTCGCGTTCATGATCGCGCCAATTATTCAAATGAGCAATATCGGTAGTCAATTGACGGAAGCCTTTGCAGGTCTGGATAGGACCGAGGAAATCATGAACATGGATGAGGAAGATGACGGAACCAAAAGGTTCACCTCCATACCAGAAATAAAAGGTGATGTGAAGTTCAATAAGGTGAGCTTCTCCTATCAAGATGGCAATAAAGTATTGTCGGAGATAAGCTTTGAAGCACCAGCTGGGTCGGTCACTGCATTGGTTGGGACATCTGGTTCTGGTAAGTCCACAATCGCCAGTCTTGCGGCGTCCTTTTTGAGCCCAGACTCTGGCACAATTACTATTGATGGATCGGATTTAGAAACTATAACTCTTTCCAGCTACAGAAGTAAACTTGGTGTAGTGCTACAAGATGACTTCTTATTTGAAGGCACTATCAGGAATAATATTTTATTTCCAAGACCTAATGCCACGGAAGAGCAGCTTTTGCAAGCTGTAAAAGCAGCCCATGTTAACGAATTCACCGATCGATTTGAAAAAGGATTGGAGACCACTATCGGTGAACGTGGTGTAAAGCTTTCGGGAGGACAAAAACAAAGAATAGCAATCGCAAGGGCGATACTCGCAGATCCAAGAATTTTGATACTAGATGAAGCAACGTCAAATCTTGATACAGAAAGCGAAAGCTTTATACAGGAGAGTCTTGCTAGACTGATGAAGAATAGAACATCCTTTGTGATCGCTCACAGACTGAGTACAATAAAACAAGCTACTCAAATCCTTGTGATTGAAAATGGTCAAATAGCTGAGCGAGGTAATCATGATGAACTAATTGCTAAGGAAGGTCGCTATTATCAGCTCTATACTTACCAAGCAAGGATTTAGTCTTTTGGGATTTTGGCTGAAAATAGTATTTGTATTGTATATTTATCGTCTCCAATTGGCTAGTATTGAGCGAGATTCCAGCGTCTCGAAGTTTTTAACCTTTCAAAAAAAAACTATAAATGATTATTGGTATAGGAGGCGTAAGTAGAGCAGGAAAGTCAACACTGGCAGAATGTCTCAAGGCGCATTATGTTAAAGCTGGAAAGACTGTAGCATTATTTTCTCAAGATGATTTTGTAAAGCCAACTATCTCATTGCCGAAAGTGGAGGGGGTACCTGACTGGGAACGTCCAAGCACAATTAAGTGGGAAAATTTGGCTAATAGTGTTGAAAAATCGAAAGCCGATATCAAGATCGTAGAAGGATTATTTTCCTTTTATCCAGCTTCGCTTCGTATTCTCTACATAATTAAATTTTTTGTAGAAATAGATAAAGAGCTATTCCTCGCACGAAAGAGTGAAGACAAAAGATGGGCAGAAGAGCCAGACTGGTATGCCGAACATGTATGGCGATCTTATCTGAAGTATGGCCAAACCAAAGGTCCGAAAACAGAATACGTCATTTTGGAGGGGAAAGGAAAGTTTGACGCTAAAGCAATCTTGGCCAAAGTAGGCAGTTAAGCAACCTCTTCAATAACATACTTTTTGCCGTTAAAAGTAACTTCATCTCCCTGTGTCTTACCCTCCATCGCTTGACCCAATGGAGAAACAGGCGAAATACATAAAACTTTTGGTTCAATATCAATCAACCCCAAGCTGACACTGATATAGAATATAGTCTCTTGAGTCTTGAAAAGGCTTCCTAACTCTACTTTGGATTTGCTAATATTGGGATTGATTTCTCTAAGTACTCTTTCTTGCTTTAAAACCTGATTAAGCATTGAAGTGAGCTTTCCTTGCTCAAGGTGCATCATGGCTCTGCCTGTTTCATACTTATCTCCAGCGCTACTTTTAGATTCATTATTAGCGGCAGCCTGACAATTGTCCAACTCCTGTCGAAGCTGGTCAATCTTAGTGATAATCAAAGACAAAGCGGTGCTATGCGCACCGCTTTTAAGTTCTAACAAGTCCAACATTGAAGTTCTTTAAAAATCAAACTTGATCCCTTGAGCAAGTGGCAGCTGAGTTGAATAATTGATCGTATTTGTTTGACGTCTCATGTAGGCTTTCCAAGCATCTGATCCTGACTCACGACCACCACCAGTTTCTTTTTCACCTCCAAATGCTCCTCCGATTTCAGCTCCAGAAGTTCCAATGTTCACATTAGCAATACCGCAATCAGAACCAGCCACAGATAAGAAAAGCTCAGCTTCTCGCATGTTTGTGGTCATTATCGCAGATGAAAGTCCTTGCGGCACTGCATTTTGCATGGCAATGGCATCTGACAAATCTTTATACTTAATGAGGTAAAGTATAGGTGCGAAGGTTTCATTACAAACTATCTCGTAATCATTATTCACTTCATAAATGGATGGTTTGACATAGCAACCAGACTCATATCCAGCACCCGAGAGCACTTCACCTGCAATCACAGACTTACCGCCTTCCGCTTTTATTTTCACAAGAGCGGCTTCATACATTTCCACTGCCCCTTTATCAATCAAAGGACCAACATGATTATTTTGATCCAATGGATTGCCGATTCTCAATTGGCCATATGCCGCCTTTAATTTTTCTTTTAGAGTATCATAAATACTCTCATGTATGATAAGTCTTCTTGTAGAAGTACATCTCTGACCTGCAGTACCAACAGCACCAAAAACAGCCCCCGGTATCGCTATTTGTAGATCCGCATTTTCCGTGACAATGATTGCATTATTACCTCCAAGCTCCAGTATAGACTTTCCAAGTCGCGCACCAACTGCCTGACCTACTGCTTTTCCCATTCTGGTAGAGCCCGTAGCATAAATAAGAGCGACTCTTTTGTCTGAGGCCATTTTTTTACCAATTTCAGCATCACCAATTACTAGTCCGCATACTCCTGGGTGAATGTTGTTTTGTTCAAAAACTCCCTGAACGATTTTCTGACACGCAATGGCCGAAAGTGGAACTTTCTCTGAAGGTTTCCAAATACACACATCACCGCAAACCCATGCTAAAGCAGAGTTCCACGCCCAAACAGCCACTGGAAAATTGAAAGCAGAAATAATCCCCACCAGTCCTACAGGATGCCATTGCTCATACATGCGATGAAGTGGACGCTCGCTGTGCATGGTGAGTCCATAAAGCTGCCGTGAAAGGCCAACTGCAAAGTCACAGATATCAATCATCTCCTGCACCTCTCCTAATCCTTCTTGAAGAGATTTGCCCATTTCATAGGAAACGAGGTTTCCCAAATCATCTTTATATTTTCTCAACTCCAAACCTATTTGACGAACTATTTCGCCTCTTTGCGGTGCTGGTACCATTTTCCAAGTTAAAAAAGCCTCTTCTGCTGCTTTCACTACTTTGTCATAGTCTTCAGCATCAGCCATTCTTACCTCAGCAATGGCCTTACCATCTACAGGTGAAAATGATGTGATCATAGCTCCTCTAGTTGGTAGCCATTTACCACCAATAGCGGCACCCGGATTAGAGGATTCTATTCCTAGATTTTTTAATACTTTTTGAATATCTGCGATTGAGGTGTTCATTGAGAATTTTGGGGTTTGTATAAAAAATGTTGTTTCGACGGCAAAGTTAATTAATCTGGCATCCATTCAGGATCAAAAAAAAGCCATTGAATGCAAATCCAATGGCTAGAGTTCTAATCTTCGATTAAGGTTACCAACCTATTCCGTAATAAGCTTTTTCACCATTGGGATAAATTCCTTCTATCAACACGCCTTGATCTTTGGCCGCTCTCAGAGCTGATTCCATATCATCTCGGTTTACGATAGGTCTTTGGTCAATCTCTGTGATTATAAAGCCAGATTCAATACCAGCGTCTTTCCATTTACCCTTTTCCAAAGACTTCACTTGTACTCCAGCTTTTATTTTGTGCTGATTTTTTAACGTCTCAGAAACTGGCTCCAACACAGCCCCTTCTAGCTCAAATGTGCTCGAGGCTGTCACTATTTCAGTAGTCAGATATTGGTTTTTAAGGGTGGCTTTGGTGGTCTTAGTCTTACCTTCTCGGATATAAGTCACGTCGATCTTGTCTCCTGGTCTATTCAATGCTACTTGCTCTTGAAGTTGTGCCACATTTGAAACTTTCTTTCCATTTATAGCAATGATCACATCCTTTTCTTTGAGACCTGCTTCCTGTGCAGAAGTCCCTTCGTTGACACGAGCAATAAATACGCCCTTGAGCACATCTAAATTTTCGCTTTTAGCTAATTCAGCAGAAACATCTACTATTTGAATCCCTAAAAGAGGACGCTGTACGGCTCCAAAATCTCTTAGATCATAGATTACCTTTTTTACAAGTGTTGCCGGCACAGCAAAAGAATATCCAGCGAAAGCACCCGTAGGTGATGCAATAGCAGTATTGATTCCTACAAGTTCACCTTTCAAGTTGACGAGCGCTCCACCACTATTGCCAGGATTTACAGCTGCATCAGTCTGAATGAATGCCTCTATTCTAGTATTGCTACCGCTTCTTGCTAAAATATTGATATTTCGCGCTTTCGCACTGACTATACCTGCAGTAACAGTGGATCTAAAATCAAATGGATTGCCAATAGCGAGAACCCATTCCCCTATTTGCATTTGTTCAGAATCTCCAAAAGCCACTGTAGGTAAATTTGTTCCTTCCACTTTGATAAGCGCCAAATCTGTATCAGGATCCACTCCCACAATAGTTGCCGGGTATGTACTATTGTCATTAAGAAGTACCTCTATTTCACTGGCACCTTCAATGACATGATTATTCGTTGCTATATATCCGTCAGAAGTAATGATGACGCCCGAACCAGCTCCCATGCTTGGTGAGCCGTCTCTTCTATCATACGGTTCACCAAAATATTCTTTGAGAAACTTCTCCATAGGTTGTGATCCTGCATTCTTCCTTGTAGCAGAGTATTTTGTTCTAATATGTACCACCCCTGGCGTTGCAGACTTTGCAGCAAAGACAAAATTCAAGCCTTGAGGCACTACATAATCTGTAGTGTCAAAAACATAATTAGTAAAACTTACTGGTGCTCCTTCATTACTTACCTGACTAGAAAGGGGAGTCAAATCTGGTTTGATTACTGTATATGTGCCTAATGCTATGAAACCTCCTAAAAAAGAAGAGATCAGCATACTCAAATAAAGTTTTTTCGTGTTCATATGAATGGGTTCATTAAAATCTTTTGATACTCAATACCCTCAACTAACGTATGTGATGGCTTATTGATTCTTCTACTTAACATAGATTAACAAAAAAACCCGATGGGCTGCATCGGGTTTTAATTTGTTGTCATCGAATTACTTAATCGCTATTGACTTTCGTTGCTCCTTTTTATCGTCTTTAGGCAAAACCAAGGTTAAAACTCCATCCTTGTAGGTTGCATCTATCTTATCCCCATTCACATTTTCTGGGAGATAAAAAGATCTTGAGAATGACCCGTAGTAGCTTTCAACTCTTTTGAAATTCCTTTTCGTTTTTTCTTCTTCGAATTTGCGCTCGCCACTCACTGTAAGCTGATCGTTCTTCAAGTCAATATTGATATTTTCTTTGGCTATACCCGGCAAATGAAATTCCAATTCAAAAGCCGTTTCAGTTTCCGCTACGTCTACATGAGGCGTAAACGAATTAGCCACTCGACCACCGTAAAAATCATCATTAAAAAACTTATCTACGAAATTGCTAAAGGTTGCTGCTTTGTAACCATTTGGATTATACTTTATAAGTGTCATTTTTTTAGAATTTAAGTTTAACAAATACTTGAGCTGCTAAGAATCGAATTCTGTGCCATGGCTTCACTCAGCTTAAAATAATGACACTATGTCCGATAATGGATGAAATGGATTAATTTTAATGACATTATGGCTTATTTCTTAGTTATATTGTAATGATTAGGTCAGATTAAAATTTTATCTAGAAAGGCTTTGCAGAATTTAAACTAGCCGTATACATTTGCAAACCTTTTTAGGAAGCAGATTCCTCTTTAGCTCAGCTGGTTAGAGCATCTGACTGTTAATCAGAGGGTCCTTGGTTCGAGCCCAAGAAGAGGAGCACAAAACCTGTTAGTTAATTCTAGCAGGTTTTTTTGTGAGTTATAAAGAGGGTCCATGGCAGGAACGCCTGTCCAATTGGATATTCCGGTGATGTTGACCCCCGTACTGGCTATACTGACCCCCCTAATAATGATTGGTTTTTCAGATTACACTAAAGTCTGCCAATATTACAGTTTTTTTCTTTGACTCTCTCCTTTGATTTCGATTCTGTAAGAAGAGTGGAGCAGTCGGTCTAAAATAGCATCCGCAATAGTTGCTTCTCCAATAACGTCATACCAACTGCCTACTGGTAGTTGAGAGGCGATGATGGTCGCCATTTTCCCATGCCTATCCTCAATGATTTCCATCATATCTATCTGATGTTGTTTTTCAAGATGGGTAAGTCCAAAGTCATCGAGTATGAGAAGGTTGGTCTTGGCGATTTTATCAAAGAATTTGTAAATGCTTCCCTCAACACGAGCCATCTTAGTTTTGATCATTAGCTTCTGGGTGTTGAAGTAAGCAACCTTATAGCCTTGTGCGCATCCTTGATGCCCGAATGCAGATGCTAGAAAGCTTTTTCCACCACCTGTAGCTCCAGTAATCAAGATTGATTCTCCTTTATCAATGTACTCACCTGTAGCCAGTAGGTTAAGCAACGATTGGTCAATGCCTCTAGTGGCATTGATCCTAATTTCCTCAAGAGAGGCCTTGTATCTAAAGCCAGCGCTATGTTCTAGCCTCTTAAACCTTCTATTGCTTCTGTCTTGCTGCTCTGCTTGTAGAAGTAGCTCCATGCCATCATTAAGGCTAAGTTCATGGAGTTGTCTGGTTTCTTGTAAGCTCGTCCAACTACGCAGCATACCTTGTAGTTTTAACTTGTTCATTTGTGTTTCGATTTGATTCATTATTTATTGAATTTTAGTGGTAATGATTGTTGGTAATAGGTTTTTCCCCGAACATTGTTATGCTCAGGCAAGGACTGGTCGGGTATTGTCTCTTCTTGTTCTGCCATCTTATTTTCAAGGATGTTTTTCACGAAAGTATAGCTGTAGTTTTGGTATTCAATAGCTATCCGACAGGCCTTATCAAAAAGAAGAGCTTCGGTCTTTCGGTGCAAGCCAAACAAGCCGTCACAGGTTCTATAGAGCTGTTCGGGGTATCTATTTTGATCAAAAACTAAGGTGATCAAATCATAAAGGCTAGAAGATTTTCGTCTTGCCTGATCCTTGTAGTAAGCTGGACTTCTGTCTCTGTAATGCTGATGCTGTGAGCAGAGATGGTCTTTGGCTGTTGTATAACTCCCACGTTTGTAGCTTCTTATATGCAGGGCTACTTGCTCACCTTTAGAGAAGATGTAAACCATG
>JBLIFO010000006.1:0-35114 GCA_047633875.1 Marinoscillum sp.
CAAAATAATCCATTAATGTAGTGCTGGTTTAATGGGTAAAGCATTCAAAATATGAGATTCTACTTCTGTCATTTCCTCTAACCTTTTATAGACAGCCGATTCGTCGAAATAGTTGATAGCCATGCGAATAAAAACTTCGCCATGTTTTGCTTCTGACGCCCATAGCTCTTGGTAAAACCTCTTTATTTTCGGTTCATCCAACGCTTCATAAACCATTCTAAAACGCTCAGCACCACGTGTTTCCACGAGCGATGCAATCAATAAGCGGTCCATAAACCGCTCGTCTCTCCCACTCCTACAAGTATCTAATAATTGTTTGACATAGATGTCCTGACTGATCTCATGGGTCAACTCTATCCCACGCTTTTCCATAATAGCATAAACAGATCGGAAATGCTCTAGCTCTTCAACAGCAGTATCAATTAATTCTGGGATGATTTCCACCCTATTAGGGTATTTAGCCACGAAACTCATAGCCATTGCAGATGCCTTACGCTCGCAGTTTGCGTGATCTTTCAAGAATTCATTGAAGTCCCCCATCACTGCATCTATCCAAGCTTGACTACTTTCTACTTTAAGATCAATTCTTTGTTTCATAAATCTCTTCTATGGATTTCAAATCCTTAATTTTGATCAATTATAACTTTCCCCTCGAGGTAATGTCGGGAAACAAATTAAAGTATTTTAAATCTTAATCAATAAGCCATTCAGCTTAAGTATGGGACTAGACCTAACATCACTCCGACAAGATTACACAAAAGCAAGTCTGGATACTGATTCTGTATCTCCTTCACCTTTTGATCAGTTTCAACTCTGGTTTCAGCAGGCTTTGAGCGGTGGAATTCTAGAACCAAATGCTATGGTGCTTGGCACTAGTGATGCAGTTGGTAATGTGTCCCAACGAACCGTACTTTTGAAAGCCTTTGATCAAAAAGGATTTGTCTTCTATACCAATTATAAAAGTAGAAAAGCCCAACAAATCTCCGTAAATGGAAAAGTGAGCATACTTTTTCCATGGTACGAGCTTGAACGCCAAGTAGCTATCGCCGGTACGGCTGAAAAAGTATCTACTAAAGAATCTATGACTTATTTCCTTAGTCGACCGCATGGTAGTCAACTTGGGGCATGGGTTTCGCATCAAAGCAAAGTCATCACATCACGAAGTATTTTAGAACAGAAATTAAGTGAGATGAAAGCCAAATTCAAGGAAGGAAACCTACCCTTTCCTGATTTTTGGGGAGGATATCGCATCGTACCTACGAGTCTTGAATTTTGGCAAGGAAGATCAAGCAGACTGCATGATAGGATTGTCTATGAAAGAAATGAGGATAGCTGGGATATAAAACGTCTTGCGCCCTGATGAGTCAAAGTCTCTATTTGAGTAGATACGCAGAAGCTTCTTGCGGACTTTGGGAAGAGGTAGAGGGTAATCCTGAAATGATAGTGGTCATTCCTGTACACAATGAACCTGATATCAAAACTGCACTCAACTCACTTCACCAATGCCTTTCACCTAATTGCGATGTAGCTATTTTCATCATCATAAACGCAAGCACTGACGATCAGGAAGGAATCCATTTTCAAAATGCAAATACTGTTGATCAGATCAATAATATTCAAATTAACTATAATCAATATTTTAAGTCACTCATGCTGCCCCCAGCTAAAGCTGGTGTTGGCCTTGCCCGAAAAATTGGCATGGATGAAGCAGTGCGATTTTTCGAGCATAATCAGAAGGACGGAATCATCATTTGCTATGATGCCGATTGCATCTGCGATCCAAATTACTTGATAGAAATTGAAGCGTATTATCGGGATAAAAAGCATCTTCTTGGGCTGATTCATCATGAACATGTATTGAATGGCATCAATCGGGAACCCATCATTAATTATGAATTATATCTGCGGTATTACGTCAATGCGCTGCGATGGTCAGGATACCCCCATGCACTGCAAACCCTAGGTTCGTGCATTACAGTAAGATCAAGAGCTTATCAAAAGCAAGGCGGAATGAACAAACGTAAAGCAGGCGAAGACTTCTATTTTATCCATAAAATGGTCCCTCTTGGAGGTGTAAGAGAAATCAACAACACAACAATTTATCCTTCAGATCGAATCTCTGACCGTGTACCGTTTGGTACAGGTCATGCTATTGGAAAATATTTAGATAACCCTGATCAGGATTATCCCATCTACAATCCCCTCATCTTCCAAGATTTGAAAAGCATCAATGAAGACTTAAAATTGTGCTTTGATGAACCTTCAATTTGGCTCAAAGCTTTACCAGAAAGTTTGAAAGTATTTTGTAAGCAAAATCTATTTGAAGAAGCACTGCTTAAAATCATTAGTCAAGCTGGAAGTTATGACAACTTTATAGACAGATACTATCAATGCTGGGATGGTTTCCAAGTCTTAAAATACGTGCATTTCGCACGGGACAACTTTTTCGCAAACACAGGAATAGACCAATCAATTTCATGGCTATTTCAACAAAAGGCAATTCCAATTATTGATAACTCTGATAGGTCAGAAGCTCTACTGAAGTTAAGGGAGATTGATAAAAAGACGAATTTCTATATCAGATGATATAATTCCCGAACGCCCAATGCTTGCTTGGTGATAAAGCCCTCAGCATATTTAACACCAATCCTGTGCCCATATTCCAAAGCTCTTGCCGCTACCATATCCATAAATTCAGGTTTAGATATGTAGGTTTGAGGCTCTTTACTATTGGGATCGAAAAATTGGGTTTTATAGCACCTTATTGCATTCATCTTTCGCTCTTGAGTTTCTGTAATGTCCACAAAAACATCTGGAGTTAACGATGTGCTTTGGATGCAAAATAAAATCTTTTTTGGCCTCCATGGTTTTTGAGAATTACCTTCATCATCAAATGTTTCAATTTTACTCAGCCCAGACTTGAAACAAGATTCTTCTACTAGATCTGCTCCTCTTCCATGGTCTGGGTGTCTATCATATGGAGCATTAGTAATTACAATATCAGGTGTGTACCGACGTAGCTTTCTTATCACTTGCAGCTGATGCTCTGCATCATTAGCAAAGTAAGAATCAGCAAAACCTAAATTATCACGAATAGATAAACCCATCACTGCAGCCGCCGCTCTAGCCTCCTCATCACGCTGCTCAGCAGTCCCTCTTGTTCCCATTTCCCCACGCGTCAGGTCTATAATACCAATAGTGAATCCGCGATCTTTATGGGCGATTAAAGTGCCTGCAGCACCTAATTCCACATCATCTGGATGTGCAGCAATAGCAAGAATGTTTATTTTCATAACAAAAAAAGTCCCATAGCTGGGACCTCTAATTATTGGTTAATAATTGTATTATTGAACAGCTACTTGAAGTTCTACTTCCTTCTCCGCTATAAATTTCTCAGCATCCAATGCGCCCATACACCCACTTCCAGCCGCTGTTACCGCCTGACGGTAGATCTTATCCTGTGCGTCACCAGTTGCAAATACACCCGGTATATTGGTTTTAGAAGTTCCAGGTATGGTTTTAATATATCCTGAGCTATCAAGATCTAGATAATCTTTAAAAATATCTGTATTAGGTTTATGGCCAATTGCTACAAAAAAGCCTTGGACCTCAATATCCCTTTTTTCTCCAGTTACTGTGTCTTTGATTCTTAATCCAGTCACCTCCTCAGTACCTAGCACTTCGTCAGCCTCAGAGTTCCAAAGCACTTCGATATTAGGAGCATTCAAAACACGTTGCTGCATAATCTTGCTCGCGCGCATCTCATCACGACGTACAAGCATGTAAACTTTCTTAGCGAGTTTAGAAAGATAAGTAGCTTCCTCTGCTGCAGTGTCACCAGCTCCAACTACAGCTACATCTTGTCCCCGAAAGAAGAATCCATCACATACCGCACAAGCTGATACCCCTCTACCGTTCAAACGTTGCTCACTTTCAAGTCCTAGCCATTTGGCTGAAGCACCTGTTGAGATAATCACAGCTTCTGCTTCTATTTCTGTCTTCTCATCTACCGTAGCTTTCAGCGGCCATCCTGAGAAATCAACTGATGTCACAAGACCACTACGGATGTCTGTACCAAACCTTTGTGCTTGCTCTTGGAAGTCCATCATCATTTGTGGACCGTTGATACCCTCTGGATACCCTGGGTAATTTTCCACATCATTTGTTATTGTCAATTGGCCACCTGGCTGGCCTCCTTGATATAATACTGGCGTCATACCAGCGCGTGCAGCATATATGGCAGCAGTAAATCCTGCAGGACCAGAACCGATAATCAAGACTTTTACTTTTTCAGTACTCATTATAATATTTTTATATACCCTCAGTGATACGAGATTGCGAAGTTAGGGTATCAAAGATTTATGAGAAACAAATGATATGTCATTTTGACTACTATCCGAGATAAGTTTTTAAAGACCTACTCCGTGAAGTACTTCTCAACCTCCTTATAGCTTTTTCCTTTATTTGCCTTACCCGTTCTCTGGTTAACCCAAACTTACCTCCAATCTCCTCAAGTGTTAAAGGATAATTTCCATTCAACCCAAAATACGAAACCACAACATCCGCCTCTCTTGATGTCAATGTAGATAATGCCCGCTTTATCTCTACAACAAGACCATCTTTCAATAAATTCTGATCTGGATCTATGTCAGTCTCATCGATCATCACATCCAACATGGTGCTTTCTTCACCATTCGCAAACGGTGCATCTATGGAAACATGTCTTCCGGATATTTTAATCGTATCTATGACCTCTTCTTCTGTCATATCTAGATACTCAGCTAGCTCATCAGTTGATGGTTCACGCTCGTATTTTTGCTCTAAGAGAGAAAACGTTTTTGAAACTTTATTCAGTGAGCCAACTCTATTGAGCGGTAATCTTACGATCCGTGATTGCTCAGCTAATGCTTGCAAAATAGATTGGCGAATCCACCACACTGCATAAGAGATGAATTTAAACCCACGTGTTTCATCAAATCTCTGAGCTGCTTTGATCAACCCAAGATTTCCTTCGTTGATTAAATCACCAAGTGTAAGTCCCTGATTTTGATATTGTTTGGCAACTGATACGACAAAGCGAAGATTTGCTTTTGTGAGCTTTTCGAGGGCTATAGTATCTCCCTCTCGTATCTTTTTGGCAAGGATCACCTCCTCATCTGCAGTGATTAAATCTACCTTACCGATTTCTTGCAAATACTTATCGAGAGATTCACTCTCCCGATTAGTTATCTGCTTACTTATTTTTAATTGTCTCATTCAGCGTGAATTAAGTGTGACTGGGCTATACCGCCCAGTCACACAATCACACTAAATTTAATCAGCTTTGTCGGTTGTTTCTGGTTTTGGAAGTAAAACTTTACGTGACAAACGGTACTTACCAGTTTTCTTATCTATCTCAATAAGCTTAACCTTAATCTCTTCACCGATTTCAAGTAATCCTTCTACTTTGTCAACACGCTCCCATTTAATTTCTGAAATATGAAGTAAACCATCTTTACCTGGTAGAATTTCAACAAAGGCACCAAATGGCATTAATGCCTTCACCTTACCGTCATATATCTCGCCAACTTCTGGTTGTTGTACGATTGCTTTTATACGAGACATTGCATTGTCAAGAGCAGCTTTATCAGTTGCAAAGACACTTACAAGTCCACCACCATTAACTTCTTCAATATTTACCGTAGCACCAGATTCACGCTGAATTTCTTGGATGATTTTTCCTCCAGGTCCTATTACTGCACCAATCAAATCACGCTCGATGGTAATTTGCACCATTCTTGGAGCATTCTCTTTCATCTCTTCTCTTGGTGCTTTTAAGGTTTTACCCATTTCACCGAGTATATGTAATCTTCCACGCTTCGCTTGATCCAAAGCTTCTTTCAATACGTCATAAGACAATCCATCAATCTTGATGTCCATTTGGCACGCGGTGATTCCAGCTTCAGTACCAGTCACTTTGAAGTCCATGTCTCCCAGATGATCTTCATCTCCTAGAATATCTGAAAGAATAGCATATTTACCTGTTTTGCTATCGGAGATCATTCCCATTGCAATACCTGAAACTGGACTCTTTATTTTGATACCAGCATCCATCATTGCAAGCGCTCCAGCACATACTGTAGCCATTGAAGATGACCCATTTGATTCCAAAATATCTGAAACCACACGAATAGTGTAAGGATTATCTTCAGTTGGGATTACTTGCTTAAGTGCTCTCATGGCAAGATTACCATGTCCTACCTCTCTTCGTCCAGGACCTCTATTTGGTCTCACTTCGCCAGTTGAAAAACCTGGGAAATTATAATGCAAGATGAATTTGTTGTAGCCAGAGAACATTGCTCCATCTATCATCTGCTCATCAAGCTTCGATCCCAATGTAACTGTAGTTAACGATTGTGTTTCTCCACGTGTAAAAACTGCAGATCCATGTGCTGAGGGTAAATAATCTACCTCACTCCAAATTGGTCTGATTTCGTCAAGTGCACGACCATCTAAACGTTTACGAGTATCCAAAACACAGTTACGAACTGCATCCTTCTGAACATCGTGGAAATATTTCTTAAATAAGAAACCATTAAGCTCTTCTTTTTCCTCATCACTTAGTGACTCTAGGAAAGCGTCTTTTACTGCACCAAATGCCTCAGAACGCTCAGTTTTATTAGCACTTCCTTTTTTAGCTACTTCGTAACATCCATCATAGCAATGTGCATGGATTTTTTCTAATAGCGCCTCATCAGATTCTTCGTGATTAAACTCACGCTTGCTAGTGATGCCACATTCTTTGGCAAGTGCCAACTGCGCGTTACACTGATCTTTAATAGCTTCATGAGCAACTTTAATTGCCGCAAGCATATCTTCTTCGGAAACTTCTTTTGACTCTCCTTCTACCATCATGATGTTGTCCAGCGAACCAGCAACAATCAAATCAAGTGAGGCTTCAGCCATTTGAGTAGAAGTTGGATTAACAATATAATCGTCACCAATTTTGATTACTCTAGTTTCAGATATAGGTCCATCAAATGGAATATCAGAAACTGAAAGTGCAGCAGAAGCAGCAAATGCAGCCAAAGCATCAGGCATCACATCTGGATCAGCAGAAATCAGTGAAATCATCACCTGCGTATCTGCATGATAAGTAGATGGGAAAAGTGGTCTTAGTGCTCTATCTACCAAACGGCAGATCAAAACTTCATAATCTGAAAGACGACCTTCTCTCTTTAAAAATCCACCAGGAATTTTTCCATTTGAAGCGAATTTTTCTTGATAATCAACTGAAAGTGGTAAGAAATCAACACCTTCCTTTGGGTCTTTACTAGAGACAACTGTAGCCAATAGCATGGCCTTTCCCATTCGTACTACAACCGAACCATCGGCTTGCTTGGCCAGCTGGCCTGTTTCAATAGAAATTTCTCTCCCGTCGGCAAGAGTTACTTTTTGAACCTTTAATTGAGGCTTCATAATTTATTTGGATTAAAATGAAATCGGAGCCCCATCATTACTTTTTTCTCTCAGGCGCCGAATAAAAAAAAAGGGAATTCTTGAGTTGAATTCCCTGTGAAATAAGGTAGTGAGTTATTTACGTATTCCTAACTCAGCAATAATGCTTCTATATCTTTCGATATCTATCTTATATAAATAATCTAACAATCTTCTTCGCTTACCTACTAGTCTAAGTAGTCCCAAGCGAGTAGAGTGATCTTGTTTATTGTTCTTCAAATGCTCAGTAAGGTGATTGATTCGGTGGGTGAAAAGAGCAATCTGCCCTTCAGAAGAACCTGTATCTTCTTTTCCTTTACCGTGCTTTACGAAGAACTCCTCTTTTATTTCCTTAGTTAAATACATTCCTGTGATCTCTTAATTGTCTGCTTAAATCAAAGCGCAAATTTAACAGCGTCTTTAGTTAAAAACAATTTTTATTTAGGAGATTTTGTAAACCTAATTTTCAATCGATCAATCCAGACATTATAAAAATCTGTGTCGAAGAGTTTTGCATCAATTCTAGCCTGTCTCAAAAAGAATAATCCAACAGGTAAAAGGACTAAATCTGCTACCCAAACAGACCACATGGGGTCCATAACCCCCTCTTTTGCTGATTTTTCGCAAATGATTCCGATGATATAGTAAAGAAGGAAAAACATAATTGCAACGATCACTGGAACACCGAGTCCGCCCTTTTTAATAATAGAACCTAAAGGTGCTCCTATCAAAAACATCACAATACATGCAAAAGCTTGACTGTACTTCTTATGTTTTTCAATAATAAACTTCCTTAAATCCCTTTCCAAGTTGTCTGCACGAGAAGCAATCGACCCAATATTAATCTTCACATTCTGCGCCTGATTTCTAGCAGTTTGTAGAATATCTTCCTTTTTATAGCTCTGCGCTTCATTGAGGAAATCCCAACTAAGTGTATCAATTCTTGCATTTTCTTTGGTTTTAATCAAACCAATTCTACCTTCAATTTCATTGAGTTCCATTTCTGTATCTAATTCTTGAATCTCACCTTGAATTAATGAATCTTTTCTTTCTTTCTTCTCGGCTAAGTTCCTTATTCGTTTGGATTTTAAAGGATCTAGCTGTCTCACAAGAGTGTCACTCTTCAGCCTCTGACCAATTTGCTCTGGTTCAAACAAAGCAATTGGTAGCATACTGGCGGTTATCTCCCTTAAAGTATCAGGTACTTCGTTTAACTCTTTAAAATTAGTTGCGGACTGAATTGGCTTATCGAGCTTTACGGTGATACTATCCAAGTGATATGAGAAAAATCCCTTTGCATTTTTTAGAAATGAGTTCTTAGTCTCTATTAGCGTATACCCCAACGAGTCAATATCCTTATCGAGCTCACTGATGTTTTTCATTTGACGATTATTTTGGAATAACTCCTCTTTCGTTCTTTTCAGATCGAATGATGACAGATTGAAAACCATGTCCATACGATCAAATTTCGTTCTGAAAAACTGATCTACTGTAGAACGTGCTTTGGGTTCCTCCGCATAATAATTACCATTATATAGCTCCAATTTTAGATAGCTATCATTGAACATCATGAACATCCTGCTAGAGTCGGCAAGTATCACTCTATTGTTACCCAATCCACTTGTATGATCATAGATCAACACGTTCTTCAAAGTCTTATTGTCTTTGAGTTTTTCCTGAACCTTAATGCTGTAATCGGGTATTCCATTGTAAAAAACCCCCTCCTTAATATCCAAAGCTGGCTTCTTATGCTTTATATCATAAAGCAGGCTATACGCTTTCAAGTTTGCTGCAGGCACTACATAATTATTAAAATGGAACGCAAAGTAGGTAAGCAGTATTACAAAAAAGAAAATTGGTCTAAGCGCACGGACTAGTGATATACCTGCACTCTTGATTGCCGTCAGTTCGAAATTCTCACCAAGATTTCCAAATGTCATCAAGGAAGAAACCAGCACACCGAGTGGCAAAGCAACTTGAAGCATATTCAAGCTAAAATAAAAAAGGAGTTCTGCAAATACCTCTGCGCCTAAGTCTTTACCAACAAAGTCATCGAAATACTTCATCATGTATTGGATGAGTAATACGAATGTTGCAACCAAAGTAGTAAGCACAAAAGGCCCTACAAAAGACTTAAGTATAAGAACATCCAGTTTGCGTAACATCAGCGCAAATATGACCAAGAAAAGTTAAAAGGGAGATGCAGTTTACATGGTTCTGGTCAACCCCCTACTATAACTTTAAGCTCATTAATCAAACTTCCATAAAGGTCCTGCGCTTCATCCATATCTATCTCACTATAGTCAGTAACACGAATGAAAACTTCTTGGGTTAGTTCATTCATTTCCAATTTGAATTCAACATAACCCGGATCTTCATTATCTTCCAGAAACTCAAATCTGACATGCGAATTAGTGCGAATAGACGCTATTCTCGCTTTATTTTCATCACCATCCCAAAAGAAAGTGAATACTTTGTCCTCATCAATATTCACATCATCCGCGAACCACTGAGCAAGGCCTGAGGCTGAGCTCATGTAAGGAAACAGCATCTTCTTTGATGCATTAATGGGATATTCTCCGACAAATTTTTCTTTAGACATGCGGCGTATTTTTTTGATAAGGTAAAAAAAAATTGAAATGACCAATTTGCTATGATAAAAAAGAAAACTACTTACATTTGCGTTCCTTTTTAAGGCGGGGTAGCTCAGATGGTTAGAGCGCAGGATTCATAACCCTGAGGTCGGCAGTTCGATTCTGCTCCCCGCTACTTTTTTCCCCTCGCCTCTTTTATATCGGATAGTCATTTCCTGATCCCCAATTTGGGAAAACTAAATAACTTTACCAAAAGCACTGATATGAAAAAATTCGTAAGCCCTATCTTAATCGGCATGACACTTTTTGCGCTGCTATTAAGCTGCAAGGAAGAAGATAATACAGCAAATAATAAAAGCAGACTAATTGGGGATTGGGATCCGAAAAGTATTGAATGGTCAGGTTGCAAAGACTCAGAAGAAGATAATCTGCGTTCTCTAGCTTGCATTAATGGCTTTTGTATGAAGTATTCATTCGTATTGGATACTACCAACAAGCAGCTATACTATATCACAACGAAAGTTGGCGCCATACAAACTACAGAAAGTGGCTTTTATACGGTTTCAAATGATAAGCTTTCTCTATGTCAGGATAATGAAGGAAAGATTGAATGTGACGAATACACAATGATTATTAGGCTAAATAATCTCACATTACGTAGGACGCTTGAAGATTCTGGTTGCACTGAATCAATAACTCTTTCTAGATCTTCGAGCTAATATTATTATTGCTCCACAACTCTCTATGAAAATTTTACTTCCATTGACAATAATTATATTTCCAAATAATTGAATTGAAACTCTATTCGTAATTTAGATTTGAAGTGAATAATTCTATTTTATCACACTAAGGGTTTTAAAGATGCCAGAACAGTCCAATAATCCGCTAGCGTTAATTTGGTATAGAGTAAAAAACCTCGACGAGCTAAAGCACTTTCTTGACACCAAAGCCTTCCAATACACTATAATTGGATTGATTGTCCTAAATGCTATCACTATCGGTCTAGAGACATCCCCATCGATTAGGGAATTCATGGGTCCATGGCTCACTGAGATTGACAAGTACATCTTAGTAATATTCACGCTTGAAATAGCCTTGAAAATAGTGGCATATCGTCATAGATTTTTCATGAATGCGTGGAACTTCTTCGATTTCTCTATTGTGGCAATAGCATTAATACCAGCGGCAGGTCCTCTTCATATTTTGCGTACCTTAAGAATTCTTCGTACGGCCAGGCTAATAAAGAATGTCCCGAAGCTTAGAATGATTATAGAATCACTACTAAAATCCATTCCTAGTATAGGGTGGATAGGTGTACTACTCTTTATGATATTTTACATCTTCGCAGTGATAGGTACAGATATGTACCAAGATCATTTTCCCGAATACTTTGGGAATATGGGAAAAACGTTTTTCACACTTTTCCAAATAATGACATTGGAGAGTTGGTCTTCGGGAATTGCCAGACCCATGATGGAAGAATTGCCCTATTCCTATCTCTTTTTTGTCCCATTTATTCTTCTTGCTACTTACACCACACTTAATGTATTCATAGCAATTGTAGTAAATACCATGAATGAAATCAATCGCGCTGAAATGAAAGAAGAGGAAGCGCGTGTTAAGGATTTTATGCATGAGGAACATTTGCAAATGCTCAAATACTTACAAAGCATAAATGAAAAAGTGACCAATCTAGAAAAGAAACTAAAGGATTCTTAAACCTTAATTATTCTCCCAAATTCGGGTTTTTATCAACTAATTCTCCTTTTTCGTATCGATAAGCAATGGACATATTACCTTCCTGGTCATACCACTTACCAATACCATCTATCTGATTTTCCACATAAGGCACTTCCTGCATTAGATTACCGTTATCATAGTATTTTCTAAGCATACCAGATAGAATCCCAGCTTGATAGCTACGACGCTCAACTATCCTCTTCCTTTTATAAACGAGATACTCTCCTTGTAAATTTCCAACATGAAAGTATTCCTTGGTTTCCACATATCCTTGATTATCAAAAGTCAGTGATACGCCTTGAAGCAATCCTTCATTATAAGTCTGCATTGACAAAGGCACACCATCTTGATCATAAGAGATCCATGATCCATGCTTCAAACCATCTTTGAGATCGCCTTCAATGGTGATTTTACCATCTGACTTTTGAAATGCATAAGAGTAGTTTTCACTGTTGTCATAAGCTCTTGTACTCATTCCCAGAGGAATATTAAATTTGGTGGCATTTTCATTTTTAGGACCATCACTGCAAGCACCCCCTACTATTGCCGTGATCAAGAAAAGATAGCTGTATTTCATACCTCGTATTATTGGTTTTTGAATGGCGCAAATTAAAAAAAATGGAGACAGAAAAAATCAATCTTTATTTACCATTTCAACATATTTTAACAATCCATCTATGTGAAACAACAGTTCAGTCTCTCAAAATTGAGTTAAATACTGTTCCTGATTTTGTTTGCCTCAAAACAAACAAGTATGGAACGAATACTTCTTTTATCTCATGCTTTCTCTGGAGGAATTGTACTGCTTTTAGGCCTAATAAGCTTCCTCGATAAGAAAGGCTCCAAGTCTCACATTCTCATTGGAAAAATCTATGTAGGTACCACGTGGTGGATCTGCCTAAGTGCCTTGTTTATTATTAGCTTTTATCGATTTAGTTTTTTCCTCTTGGTCATTGGTGTATTGACTTTTTACGCTTCGTTTGTTGGAGTGCGTGTGGTTAGGCGAAAGAAATCGTCAAGTGAAAAATGGTATGACTGGTTGGTTTCGGGGCTTACCTCCCTATTCGGTATTGGACTCTTGGTATATGGATGCTATCTCATAATTGCTACTCAATCCGCGCATATTCTCGGAATTCTAAGTGTTATTTTTGGTGGATTCACTGCCAGATCTGGTATTCTTGATTTGCGCCATTACTACAGCGAAGATCCAGATGAAAAATTTTGGTGGCTACATCAACATATCAGTGCAATGGGAGGAAGTTACATTGCCGCAATTACGGCGTTTGCGGTACAAAATAATCGTATTTTCTTGCCTGATGGATATGGTTGGTTAGCATGGTTGATGCCGGCTATCCTGTTTTCTCCGCTACTTTCGTTAATGAAAAGAAGATTTGAAGGTAGGTTCAAAAAAGCCAAAACAATAGCATAGCCAAATTAGTCACCTATGTACCTGAGTCTAATAAATGACCGTTACTCAGATTCTAGGCTTAATTTAGCGATACTAAACTGACAACATGAAGCACTTCATCTATCTTCTCATTCCCATCATTTTCGCAAGTTGTAATACCCCAAATGAGTCCGCAGTAGCCTCCACTGCAATACCGATAAGTAATAGCCAACTAACCGACACAAGTAAATTAAATCTTGACTTATTGGTATTACCAGAGGGTTTTGATATTTCACTTTATGGCAGAGCGGAAAATGCGCGTTCCATGGCATTGAGTGATAAAGGGACGCTCTTTATCGGGACCAAAGGAGATGATAAAGTCTATGCAATGCGTGATGAGGATAACGACGGGATTGCGGATAAACTACTCATCATCGCAAGTGGGATGCGCATGCCAAATGGTGTTGCATTCAAGGATGGTGACCTGTATGTAGCAGAGGTAAGCAAGCTTTGGAAGTTTCCGGATATTGATGATCACTTAGAAGCACCTATCAAAGAGTTGGTCTATGATGACTATCCCGAAGATGGACACCATGGATGGAAATACATAGCTTTTGGGCCCGATAACAAGCTCTATGTGCCAGTAGGCGCACCATGCAATATTTGTTTGTCGAAAGACGAAAAGTATGCTTCTATTACCCGAATGGACGCAGATGGTACTAATCGAGAAATATTCGCCAAAGGTGTCCGTAACACAGTAGGATTTACTTGGCATCCCGAAACTGCCGAATTCTATTTTACTGATAATGGCCGTGATATGCTTAGTGATGACCTACCTCCTTGCGAGCTCAATCGTGCTACTGCCGCTGGACAACATTTTGGCTATCCATATTGCCATGCAGGTGAAATTTTAGATCTTGAGTTTGGCACGGACAAATCATGTGCAGATTATATAGCTCCAGCACAAAAGCTCGGACCACATGTTGCTCCTCTTGGCGTTAAATTCTGCACTAGTGATGTTTTCCCTTCTGAATACAAGAATGTAGCATTCATTGCAGAACATGGCTCTTGGAACCGCTCCAGTGAAGCTGGGCACACTGGATATAAAATCACCAATGTGAAGCTGGAAAATGGCGTGGGTATAGAATACACAGACTTTATCACAGGTTTTCTGGATAAGGAAACAAACAAAGCTTGGGGAAGACCGGTGGATGTTTTGTTTCTGGAAGATGGCTCTATGCTTATCTCAGACGACATGGCAGGAGCTATTTACCGAGTCACCTATCAAAAATAAGCTTAGAACTATGAGTGCTTTCACTCAGTTATTCCTTTTCGCCTAAAAGCGCACTAATTTTACGCTTCAATTCATTCATCTTGTCTATTCTTAGCATCCAGTCAATCAGCAAGTCTTTCGAAGGAAGACAAGTACTTCAAAATATATCTTTTGATCTGAATACATCGGAGATCTATGCGATCATAGGTAGTAGTGGCTCTGGAAAGACCACACTTATCAGAATAGCAGCTGGACTACTTAATCCTGACGAAGGAAAAGTACAGTTTAATGATGAAGACTTGGAAGGCCCAGATGTACGATTGGTACCAGGCTATGAGGAAATCCGCCTAGTACATCAAGATTTCAAACTGAAGCACAAGATGACTGTCTTTGAGAATATAAGATATGAATTGCTGGCCTACACACCTGATTATCAAAGCGAACGGATCAACTTCCTCCTCAAGCTTTGTAGAATTACTCACCTTGAAAAAACTGATATCTCTAAACTGTCTGGTGGTGAAAAGCAACGAGTGGCAATAGCTCGTGGACTTGCGTCCGAACCAGAAGTGCTGATCATGGATGAGCCATTTAGTAATCTTGACATAAATACTAAATCGGTCCTCCTCGAAGAAATCAAAAGTATCGCGAAGGAAAGTAACACAGCCATACTTTTGGTCACTCATGATCCAAGAGATGCCATGGAGGTAGCTGATCGGGTACTTGTATTGGACGAGGGAAAATGTATACACAATACCACTCCAAAGAATTTATATAGAAATCCAAAGCAGAGAAGCGTAGCAAATCTAATGGGACTATACAATGAACTGAGTGCTGAGCATCTTCAACTTTTAACAACAAAATCCTTCAATTCAACTCATGGATTGTGGGCTGAAGATGTCAGTATTGGAGAAGGGAAATTATCTGGTGAAGTAGTCAATATTACTTTCAGTGGCAGTTTCACTCGAGTGAAACTGAGTTGGAAAGAGCATGTGCTCTACGCTTTTGACTACAGTCACAAAATATCCATAGGCGACAAAGTCAACTTTGAAATTAACGAAAAGCACCTTTTTCCGCTGGTTGGGTGAATCAGTCTGAATTGTAGAAAAACATCTAGCTTCGAATAGACCAACAAAAATAATGGAAGATCAACCCGGATCGAGAGTCAATAAATACCTGAGCGAAATAGGCCAATGCTCTAGACGAGAAGCTGATAAAATGGTCGCTCAAGGTCGTGTGCGCATTAATGGGAAACTAGCGGAACAAGGCTCGCGCGTTTTGAAAAGCGATATGGTAGAGTTGGACGGTCGGAGAGTTTCTGACGAGTTAGAACCTGACGTTTACTTAGCTTTTCACAAGCCTGAAGGGATTGTCTCCACTACAGACACCACAGAGAAAGACAACATCATAAATTATATTGGCTACCCGAGGAGGATCTTCCCTATTGGCAGATTGGATAAACCAAGTTCTGGACTCATTTTGCTTACAAGTGATGGAGATATTGTGAATAAAATCCTTCGTGCACACAACAACCACGAGAAGGAATACCAAGTCACCGTCAATCATAATATCCATTCCAACTTTATCGGTCAGATGGCTGGTGGTCTTCCTATTCTCGGCACCATGACCAAGAAATGTGAAGTGGTACAAACAGGTCCTAAAACATTTACTATTAAGCTCACACAAGGACTTAACCGGCAGATCCGCCGAATGTGTGAATACCTTAACTACGAGGTAGTTGCCCTAAAAAGAGTTCGAATTATGAATATAGTGCTGGACTTACCTCCTGGTGATTGGCGCGAATTGACAGAAACCGAGCTAAGTGAAATCCAAGGTCTATTGGCCAAGTCAACAAAAACTTCTAAAGCCTCAACTTCTCCAAAGCCTAAAGGTAAATCCTCTTACCGACCGAAAACCACCACAACGTGGACCGAACGAAATGGCAACCCAAAGAAGAAAAATAAGAATCCCGGCAATAGAAGCAAAAGTGGATCAAAGCCTTCTAGCCCGACAAAAGGTCGCAGAGGCAAACGTTAACCTTCATCTTAGCCCATGAATTTTCACAAGCTAATCAGCTAATTTCAAGCTCCTTAGAATCTCATTCGATGCATATTTTATACAAAACATGAATTAATCACAACCAAGTCATTAATTCTGCCGTATGTTTTTCATACATTTGGTGAATAAATAATATTTAGCGAAATGAAAGGAACCAATCTGGGGGAATTTGAAGAGATCGTACTGCTTACCATAGCATCTCTTACCGATGAAGCTTACAGTGTAAATATTGTAGATGAAATAGGTAAAGTAACTGGTCGAGAAACCAAACTAGGTGTCGTGCACGCTGTACTCAATCGGCTGGAAGACAAAGGTATGATTACCTCTTCTCTTGGAGAACCTACCAATGAACGCGGTGGCAGACGCAAGCGATTTTTCCAGATTTCTCATGCTGGCAAAGTGGCTATCATGAATGCTAAAACCCAACGCGACACCCTCTGGAATGGCATACCAAAAATCATCTTTCAAAATCTAAAATGAGCAGCCAACAGACACGACCACCTCGGTGGATGGACCGCATTTTGGAGCTCTACTGTAAAGGAGATGTCTTGGAAGATCTCCAAGGTGATCTCTACGAATATTATACGTGCAATCTCACCAAGGGCAGGAACAAGGCTAACTTAATTTACCTATTGGATGTACTGAAATTTTGCAGACCCTATACTATCAAGAATCCCGTAAATCGATTCAATATGTCATTTTTCAACATCACAGGAAACTATTTCAAGACTTCCATCAGAAGCTTAAGGAGACATAAACTCTTCTCAATAATTAATATTATCAGTCTAGCAATCTCCATGTCGGTCGGTATCCTAATGATTGCTGACATAAATGAATTGATGACTTTCGACACTTTTCACGCAAAGAAGGACCGTATTTTCAGAGTGATTAGCAAACATCAAGTTGTCACTAAGGAACACGTAACAGATGTGGCTTCCACCTCGGTATTCCTAGGCAAAAAACTGATGGATGAATATGAAGGAATAGAAAATATCACCTTGCTCAGGAGGTCATTTAAAGGCGATTTGAAATCAGGAGAAAAAGTCGTGGAAGTCACCGGGCTTTATTCCACAGAACAATTCTTCGATATTTTTACTTTCAAACTAATAGCCGGAAACCCCTCCACCGCTTTGCTAGAGCCTCATAGTATGGTACTCACCGAAAAAGTGGCCATCAAACTTTTCAAGGACAAAAATCCTATCGGAGAAACTATTATTTCCAACGATGAAAACTACACCATCACTGGTGTAGTAGAGGATGTTCCGAAAAACTCCCACATGCAATATGAGGTGCTTACCTCCTTTGCTACTTTGGATTTAGCTGAGCGCAAAAAGGAAAACAATTATTTCTATGCTTGGAATAGTATCTGGCAAAACTATGTGTACATCACACTACCAGAAGGTCAATCTAAAGACAACTTGCAGGCCCAACTGGACTTTATAGCAGAAGTTGAAAATACGAAGACAGACAACTACTTAATTACTCTTTCTTTGGAAAATATCTTAGAAATCAACCCAGGACCGAATCACTCAAATGAATTAGCTAGTGTCACCCCATGGACAGACATCTATCAGCTGCTTGGTCTCACTCTTATCATACTTCTCTCAGCTTGCTTCAACTATACCAACCTCTCCATTGCAAGATCACTGAGACGTGCCAAAGAAGTGGGCATCCGAAAAGTAGTAGGCGCCACCAAAGCCCAGGTATTCATTCAGTTTGTCTTTGAGGCCATCTTGGTGGCTTTCATATCCCTTTTTATAGCATATGGACTTTTCCTAGTGGTAAGACCTGCATTTATAGAGTTGATTCTAAACAACAGTAGGGAATTGATATTCAAACTAGAATGGATTCCTTGGCTTGTCCTTTTTGCTATTGGCATAGGTATTTTAGCTGGCACATTACCAGCACTTGTCCTTTCCAAACTGAAGGCAAACGCCATCTTTCGAGATGCCACTTCCGCCAAACTGATGAAAGGACTCAATCTTCGCAAAGTGCTGATCGTCTTCCAATTTTCACTTTCTATGGCGTTCATCATTGGAGCTACGATCACCTACCGTCAATACAAATTCGCTACGAATTTTGATCTTGGTTATAACACCGAAAACATCCTGAATATTGATATAAAAGGCAATGACACGGACTTGCTTATGGCAGAGTTTGCGAAAATTCCCGAGGTAAAGAAAATATCCAGATCTGCGATGGTGCTTAGCTCTGGGAGCATTCTGAGTGATGAATTCAAATACAAAGATCCAATGGACTCAGCCGATCTATATATCAACTATGTGGACAGTGCCTATTTGACTTTGCATAATTTTCAATTCTTGGCAGGTGGAACATTTCCGTACAATACAGGTGACAAAGAAGCCAAATACGTCATCATAGATGAAAAGACCCAAAAACGATTTGGCATGGAGTCGCCTCAGGCCGCCATAGGCGAATCGTTAGATTTGAAAAGAAGAGAAGAAAATCACAAATTGACGATTGTAGGCGTACTTAAAAACTATCAGTACTCTACCATTCAAAGTGAATCAGAACCAACTGCATTTCTCCAAGGAGAAAAAGAAACCTACAGACACATCAATCTTATTGTAAAAAGTGACGACCTAATCACACTTATGGGAAAATTGGAAATGGCATGGCGTGAGGTAGATGAAATACACCCTTTCGAGGCTGTTTTCTTCGATGAAAGCATACAGGAAGCCTATTCAGATTTTCAGGTGATGTACAAAACATTTGGGTTCTTAGCCTTTTTGGCAGTTTCTATTGCGGCTATGGGGCTTTTGGGAATGGCGGTATTCACTGCTGAGACCAGAATAAAAGAGATTAGCGTTCGCAAAGTATTGGGAGCCAATGAAGGTCAGCTTACCCTCCTGCTTTCTAAAGGATTCCTTACCATGCTACTAGTATCAGCTATCATTGCTATTCCCGCTTCTTACGCTCTTTTCGAATATGTAATACTCGAAGACTATGTCAACAGAATAGACATAGGTGCGCTAGAATTATTACCAGGAGCAGTCATCATCTTTGCGATTGGATTAATAACCATTACTTGGCAAACCAAAAAAGCAGCAAACACAAATCCTGCAGAGACACTAAGGAATGATTGATTGGGAAGTAGACTAGTGTCGATATGGAGCATTTTCATCACGACCTTTCATTGGCCCGCCATGTGACCCCAATCCCCTCCTCATCATCTCCATTAAGAATTGGTCATATTTTGCCTTCTGATCTTCTCTACACACTGCCCGCATCTCGCTAAAGTGAACATAGGTAAGACTATCCGCCTCTCTATGTAGATCATTCAGCTTGTTAAGATTTTCTGCGATATCAACTGCTGAAGCTTCAGAGATGCTTTTGTTAAATAAGGCTTGTTTCTCTTTTGAAAGCTTCATTTCGAGTTGCTTCATCTGCTTAAAGTGTTCCACTCTTAATGTGCGCATGGATTCAGTTTGAGCCTGAGACAAGCCAAGTCTCTTGGACATAAACTGCTCCCGATTTTGTCGTTCATTGGGTCCTCTCTTCCCTCCTTTGGCAATTAAGATGAATGATAATGTACCGAGGTTCATCACCAAAAGAAACATTGAAATGTAAAACCATTTTTTACTCGTCATAGCGCTAATTCGATTTGATAAGTGGTAATGTCATTGTTGAAATAATCAGCTGAAAGTGCTCCGATTTCGTCGTTTGTTGAGGAATCAGTTTGTGTGTAGGTAATGGCCAGTGTACCTATATTGAGTACGAGTATCAGGGCCATGGCAAGTTTCCAGAAGAGCGGAAGCACTACATTAGACTGCTCCATGGAATTGGCTCGAGCCAAAGTTTTCGCAGCAAAATATGGACCCGGATCTGCCGCTATCCTGCCCTCCAAGCTATTGATGGTTTGATCTACCAATCTATTGATAGCTTCATCGCTCATATGTTTTGAATCTTTCATTTGTAATTGCTTTGGTAATAATCTTTTAAACTCTTTCTCAATCCCTGATTGGCTCTAAATATGAGTGACTCCACAGCGGATAATGACACCTTCATTACATCCGCTATCTCAGCATAAGACAAACCTTCCATTTTATGAAGTGTAAAGGCAATCCGCTGGTTTTCTGCCAGTTGCGCGACGTTTTGCATCAATATTTGCGCCTGCTCTTTGTTCTCCAGTACAATGCCTGGATGATCGAAATTTACAGGATGGTGGCTGGTTTGCTCTCCTGTCAAGAAAGCCTTCACTCCTCCCCAGCGCTTCAAGCTTTTCATCTTTCTAATATGCTCCAGACTTTTATTGACTGCAACTCGATAAAGCCAAGTGCTCAGGGTCGCGTCACTCCGAAATCCTTCAATCTTTTCAAATAAAGTAAGAAAGACCTCTTGAGCTAGATCTTCGGCATCTTCCTGATTGCCAAGAAAGGAAAGACAAACATTGTAGACTTGTCGCTGATGCTGTTGAATAACAGCCTTGAAGGCCGTCTCGCTACCCTTGCGAAGCGCTTCAATCAACTCACCCTGCTCTTCTATCGCTATCATTTGATCATATAAAAAGTTACTTCTAGTTTGCAATTCAACATCTACTAGAAGTAACCTTAGCTTCTTTCATTTATTCGCCTTGACCAGGTGCTTTACCAGCACCCCTCGGGCCCTTACCTCCACGTAGTTTTTCACTATCCCCCATGGCAGCAAATTGTGTGTCGAACATTATTCGTTGATCGTCTGAGAGTAATTTACGAACTTCTTGATGTCCACTGGCTTTGACCTTTGCCATCTTGATTTTCAATGCTCCAATTTCATCCAGTTGCGAGTTGATAGCTTTCATATCAGCATTTGGCGCGGTTTGAAGGCTTTTCAACTTAGCCTCTTTCTCCCCAAGCGTATTTTTCAAGGGAAGCATTTCTTTCTGATTGTTCAATTTGATCGCTTTCATTTGATCCATTTGCTCACTTGATAGTCCGAGCTTCTGAGCCATCATTGCTTCTGGATTTCGCTCTCCTTGACTCATCGAAGGAGACATTTGTCCTCCTTGGTGTGGGCCGTTTCCTTGTGGCTGTGCCAAAGCTGGCAATGAAAGCATGGCGATGATCAATAGGGTGTTAATTGCTTTAAGTTTCATGATTTTAAGTTTTGTTTCATTGCTTAGACGGGTACATGAACTCAAACTTGCGGTCTCTTTCAAAAAAAGTGAAAAAACTTTCTAGCTTCGTGTCATGACGCGACCTGCATTTGATGACATCTTTATGGAATTGGCGGTAAATCTTGCCAAGAAAAGCCATTGTATTAAGCGGCACGTTGGTACTGTGCTCACAAAAGACACGCGAATTATTTCCATCGGCTACAATGGTCCACCGGCAGGCACTCATAATTGTGACGAAGAGTTTCCAGAATTAGGCTGTCCGCGTGACTCTAAAGGAGGTTGTTCTCTAGCTATTCATGCGGAACAAAATGCTATTTTGTATGCAGTGAAAAACAAGGCGGATGTCGACGGATCCACCTTATACGTTACCCTTTCTCCATGTTTGGCTTGCGCCAGAATCATCTACACTGCAGGTATCAAAAAGGTAATCTATCTAAACTCCTACGCAGCGCACAAAGGCATTCCTAATGATGAAGGCGTAGATTTTCTTCAGAAATTTGGCGTTGAGATGTCGAAGTATGAGGGCAACATCTCTCATGTTACCGAACTCATCTAATTATTCTTCATATTCTACCTTTAAAGCAATCTTAAAAATGATTGAATCACGAGGTATTTTGACTGCACAGGGATAATTTTGAATATACTAAAAATCCTCTCCACCGCCTTTACTAGGTGCAGTTGATTTGCTGCGTTGGTTGAGCTCCTGATTGAGGCGATAGTTGAGTGTAAGGACAATTTGTGGCCCTCTTCGCCACTGAAATTCGCTATAAGAAGAATAATTAGACGTATTTGTTTCGAATCGATATTTACGACTATTGAAAAGATCCTGCGCGCTCAGCGAGAGCGTGCCCTTCTTATCCCAAAGGTCTTTGCTCAATCCAATATCTACTACAGTGATAGCCTCGCGCCTTCCTTGGGATTGCTGCACAGGTGCTTGGTAGTTAAAATTGATCTGCATCATTAGCTTATCCTTGATCTTTATGTTATTACTCAAGCGAGTGGTAAAGGAAACTGTCTCTGCATCAAGGTTTTCACCGTAGGCTGAACCTTCTATTTTTTGACGGAAAAAGTTGACGTTTCCGCTCAAGCGATACCAATCGGTAAAATCTTGATTGGCGTTGACCTCTACTCCGAAAGCGCGCTGCAGTCCGAGATTTTCCGGTCTGCTAAATATGAATCCTTCAGCTGTGGCTGGGGGACTTACGCGTTGAATTGCTCCTTCCGTTTCACGGTAATAAATACCATAATAGATGGATGAAGTTTTAAAATTTTGGAGGAATCCTATTTCATATGAGTCTGTATACTCTGGCTGCAATTCTGGATTTCCAAGTCTAAACGATCTATTATTCGTAAAAGAGCCAAGCGGGCTTAGGTCTCTGTATCTAGGTCTATTGATTCGGCGGCTATAGCTGAGCTGCAATTGTGTCTGCATCTTCAGCTTATAGGTGAGCGAGGCACTCGGGAAGAAATTTGAATAGTTGTAATTCTTATTTGATTGGGTAGTGGTGATCGCAGATTCCTGATTCGTTTCTATATCAGATATCTCCGCACGCAAACCTACTTGCCACGAAAACTTATCGCTCTGGTCGCTCACTATACCATAAAATGCATGAACATTTTCCAGATAAGTAAAGTCAAAAGTGAAGGTGTCCAAAGGCTGCAAGGTACCCGAGACATCTTCTTCCTCTACTAAGTAATTATTCAAAATCGTCCTAAAAGTACTTCTATAACCTCCCTCAAATTTCGCTTGTGCTCCAAAAGGATGGATATAATCTGCTTGCAGTAGCAATTGATCTTCGCCTTGTATATTGTCTATTTTCTGGAAGATGGTGCGTTCTATTTGGTTTTTTGAGGCCCCAAAATTTTGATTAATAGAAGATTTTTCATTTTCGAAGTTGTCTTGATATTGAATAGTTGCTGTGAGATTTTGGCCTTGCCTATCGAAATCTTTGACCAGATTTAAGGAGTATTCTAGATTTTTGTCGATTTCGTTTTCTTCATCTTGGCGCAGTGAGTAGCCAACTTGAGTTCGATTTTCATCAAAATCAGTAAAAGTGAGGTCGCTCAGATTTTGCTGCTTTGAATGTCTGTAAAGAAAGGAACTCGTAAGAGTAGTTTTTGGAGCAATATCTATATCTATCCCAAATCTAACATTATTAGAAAGTCCCCCTCTGAGACGATCATAATCCTGATCTGTGTAGAAAGTAGTATCTGGAAGTTCAAACTTTTGATTTGTAAAACTGACACCAGGAGCTTGATCGAAGTTGATACCATAGTTTACGAAAAAATTAACTTTCTCTCTTCGGATATTCATATTTACACCCAATCCATGATTGCGGGGGTATCCAGTATTAGCGATGAAAGATCCATTGATTCCTTTCCGCTTTTCCTTTTTCAATATCAAATTGATAATCCCACCCTGCCCCTGAGCCTCATATTTAGCTGAGGGATTTGTGATGATTTCTACACGCTCTATTAAGTTACCTTGAAGTTGCTTTAAGGCATCAGAGCTAGATAAGCCAACAAGACCAGAGGGCTTGCCATCAATGAGAATTCGCACATTACTACTTCCTCTCAAGGCTACATTACCTTCTACATCTACAGTCACGGAAGGTAAATTTGACAGTATATCAGATGCACTTCCACCTATACTACTGACATCCTTACCTACAGTATAAACCTTCTTATCAAGGTTCAGTTGCATCTGGGTACGTTCACCTTTGACTACTACCTCTTCAAGCTCAGTTTGGGAAGGACTTATAGTGATATTGCCCAAATCTGACGACTTGTTCTGACGATCGAGAGTCACATTGATCCATTTGGTTTGGTAAGTCACAAACTGAAGCTTTAGTACATACTCACCCAAAGTTGGTGCCAGCGAAAAAGATCCATCATCCCCAGTAATTACACCATCCACCAATACAGAGTCAGGTAAAGCTAATAGACTCACCGTAGCATATGCCAAAGGTTGATTATTCGTCGCATCAATCAGTTTTCCTGCGATACGTGGAGTTTCATCAGCACCGAATGCAAATAATGTGTTAAAACTGATAAAAAAGATGAAAAGGGTATTTTGAAGTAATCTCATGAAAAGTAATAAAGAACTTAGTAACAGTGTTCTAACTTGATGCATCCGTGGATGTTTATTTAAGCGCGAATTAATGTCTTTGCCCTGACGGAGGAAAGAGAAATTACATGGTTGGGATTAATTCAGTGATCTGAGATCAATCTAGCAATCAAACGACATTGACTTCTCGCTCAAGCGTCACTGCAAATTTGGAAAACACTGACTTTTGGATTTGCTCAGATAACTTCAAAACATCCTTCCCTTTGCCATTACCATGATTGACTAGCACCAGCGCTTGCTTATCGTGCACTCCTACATCACCTTCTCGTTTACCTTTCCAGCCACATTGATCAATAAGCCAAGCGGCCGGTAGTTTGACTAACTGCTCATCTACTTTATACCCTGGTATTTCTTCATATGCTGCCCTCAACGATTCGAAGAAATCTTGATCAATCACTGGATTCTTGAAGAAGCTTCCAGCGTTTCCTATTTGCAGTGGATCGGGCAATTTGGACTGACGGATATTAATCACGGCCTGACTTACATTTTTTAGGGTCAACTCCTCGACACCCATCGCATCTAAGGTCTCCTTTAGATTACCGTAAGTGATGTTAAAATTGGTTTTTTTGCTAAGCCTCAGATAGACTTTGGTAACTATATACTTGTCTTTGAGCGGACCTTTGAAAATCGAGTAGCGATACCCAAACTTGCAATCTTCGTTGTAAAAACGCTCTATTTGGTGAGTACTGATATTGAACGCTTCTAACGAATGAAAGACTTCTTTGAGCTCGATACCATATGCCCCAATGTTCTGCATTGGCGCTGCGCCGATGGTTCCTGGTATCAGTGAAAGGTTTTCCATACCAAAGTAGCCATGTTCCACCGCCCAAAGTACACATTGGTGCCAGTTCTCACCCGCACCAAAAGCCACGACCAAACTATTCTCATCCTCTTGCACCACCTCAATACCCTTGATTTCCATTTTCAAGATCAAGCCTAGAAAATTCCGCGTAAACAATATGTTACTTCCACCACCTAGAATCAGTTTCTTAACATTGCGAAACTTCGCAGTTTGATAGACTTCCTCTAGATGTTCTGATTGTGCAATGCTCGCTTTGAAGCTCGCACTTGCATCAATTCTGAATGTATTGTCGTACTGGAGGGAGTAGTTTTCTTCTAATAGCATTTAGGAGGTTTCATGGTCTCACAAACCTAAAGCATTCAGGTATTTTAATTCAAATTCATTCTAGCCAATAAATCATTTGGCTTCAAAAACAACCTCTCCATCTACTATTGTCATAGACACAGCGGTATTAAGTATCTCTTCCTCATGTATCGTCATGATGTCTTTATCGAGAATGGTGAAATCTGCTCTTTTCCCAACCTCAATAGAACCCACTTCATCTTCCATAAAAGCCCCGTATGCTGCCCAAAGCGTATAAGATAACAGTGCCTCTTCACGGGTCATTTTTTGTGCAGGCTCGTAGCCTCCTTCCGGTTTACCCTGAAGGGTTTTTCTACTCACCGAAGCATAAAAACTAGGTAAAGGGTTGATGGGTTCAACTGGAGCATCGGTTCCATTGATGATTTTTGATCCATTGTCAATAAGATCACTCCACATATATGCACCTTCCTCAATCCGCTTTTTACCTAATCGATCAATAGCCCATGGGCGATCGGAGGACATATGAATCGCTTGCATGGCTGGCAAGACTCCTAACTCAGCAAATCGTGGAAGATCATCTGGATGCATATGCTGTGCGTGCTCTATTCTGAACCTATGATCTTTCGTTATATCAGGAAATGCTTTAAAAGCCTTCTCATAAATATCCAAAATCTCCCGATTGGCACGGTCTCCTATCCCGTGGGTACATACTTGAAAGCCGCTTTCAGTAGCACGCATTGTGATCTCTTCAATCTCATCCATGGGTACTACATTGTGACCATGTACACCTTTGGCGTCAGAATATTCCTCGAGTAACCAAGCGCCTCGAGAACCCAATGCGCCATCTGCATATAGTTTGACGGAACTTATGTTCAATCGACCATCATAGAGTCCTCGTTGTGGACCTGTCCCAAATCGCTCAGCTAATAAAGTGGTATCTGAACCACTAAGCATTACATGCATCCTAATTGGCAACCTTCCTTCCTCACCAAAGCGAATGATTGTGTTCAAATTATCTAAGTCTTCGCCTGCATCATGAAAGCCAGTTAGCCCGTTTTGTAAGCATTCAGCAATAGCCAATTCAAGTTGCATATCCCTCTGCTCTTCTGTCTCTTCAGGTATACTCCTCCAAATAAGCTCATCAGCAGTTTCATTAAAAATACCAGTAGGTTGTCCTGTGACATCTTTAAATACCTCTCCGCCATTTGGATTCATAGTGGATTCGTCTATTCCAGCCATGTTCATAGCTGCCTCATTGGCCAAACTAGCATGACCGCTAGCATGAGATAAGTAAACAGGGTGATTTGGTACGGCTTCACTCAGCGCATGATGCGTAGGAAATCCTTTAAAAAGTCTTTCAGGAGATTGATCCCATTTGTCTTGATGCCAGCCACGACCAATTATCCAAGTTCCTTCGGGTGTTTCCGCTGCTCTTGCCTTCACACGAGCGATGACCTCATCGTAATTTTGGGCACCCATAAGGTCTACGTTAATTAGGTTGGCACCAATACCCATAATGTGCGCATGTCCTTCTATAAATCCAGGATAAAGTGATTTTCCATCCAAATCAATTACCATGGTGCTGTCACCTTTATGTCTTAAAATTTCAGATTTAGCTCCTACAGCGATGATGCGTCCTGCTTTTACGGCTATGGCCTCCACTTTCGGATTGTTAATATCAGCAGTATAAATGTTGCCATTTTGCAGGATTAGGTCTGCCGATGGAAGTGAAGGCTGGCAATTTTGAAAAAGGCAAGCAACAACTAGTACAAGTAAAATTCTTTTCATGAAACCCAAGTGTTGATTTTATCAGTTTAATCGACATCCAAATTACATTTTTTTATGATAATAGTTTAGCTTTGCGCCTCCATTCGAGTGAATGGCCTATTCTCTAGCGAGAATAGTTTTTATTAAACAAAACATTCATTTCGACGACTCTAGAAATGAACGTGTAATCGAGAGTCAACCAATTTATTATGTCAGAAGAAAAAAAAGACGAGCAATTAGAAGCAGCAAACGCTGAAGTTAAAGCTCAAGAAACTACTCCTGTAGAAGCTTCCAATGAAGCTGAGCCAGTTGCGGAAGTGCCAGAAGTAGCAACAGTTACAGAAGAGATGGCTCTTGCTAAGCCTGTAGTAGAAAAAATGGAAGCCATCTCAATACAAGATACAGATATCTGGGATACAGCTCAGGATGATGGTTTTGGAGAAGAATATTCTGCAGCTGATCGCAAAAAAATGGAGGATCTTTATACCTCTACACTCAACCAAATCACAGAAAAAGATGTGATGAGTGGAACTATCGTAGGTATCACAAACAGAGATGTTATCGTGAACATCGGCTTCAAGTCTGATGGTTTGGTTTCTCTGTCTGAATTCAGAGATATCGAGAATTTGAAAGTTGGCGATGTAGTGGACGTATTTGTTGAAGAACAAGAAAACGCTAACGGCCAATTAATACTATCTAGAAGAAAAGCGAAAATTGTAAAAGCTTGGGAAAATATCCAAGGTGCTTTAGACAATGACACTGTCATCAATGGTATGGTGAAAAGACGTACTAAAGGTGGTTTGATCGTTGATATTTTCGGTGTAGAAGCATTCCTTCCAGGTTCGCAAATTGACGTGAAGCCAATTAGAGATTTTGACATCTTCGTTGGTAAGAAAATGGAGGTAAAGGTTGTGAAAATCAACTACGCAAATGATAACGTAGTAGTATCACACAAAGTCCTTATCGAAAAAGATATTGAGAAGCAAAAAGCAGTAATCCTCGAAAACCTTGAAAAAGGCCAAATACTAGAGGGTGTGATCAAAAACATGACCAACTTCGGTGTATTTATCGATCTAGGTGGTGTAGATGGTTTGCTTCACATTACAGATATTTCGTGGGGTCGTATCAACCATCCTGAAGAAGTACTCAACCTTGACGAAAAGATCAATGTCGTAGTGCTTGATTTTGATGATGATAAGAGAAGAATTTCTTTGGGTATGAAGCAATTGACTCCTCATCCTTGGGATTCTCTAGACAAAGAATTAGCTATCGGATCTAAAGTAAAAGGGAAGATTGTAAATGTAGCAGATTACGGTGCATTCTTGGAAATCATCCCTGGTGTAGAAGGATTGATTCACGTATCTGAAATGTCCTGGTCTCAGCACTTGAGAAATCCTCAGGATTTTATTAAAGTAGCAGATCAACTAGAGGCAGTTGTCTTGACGATAGACAGAGACGATAGAAAGATGTCTCTTGGTATCAAGCAATTAACTGAAGATCCTTGGACGAAGAAAGATGTTTTGGTGAATTACGCAATAGGTACTCAGCATAGCGGTATAGTTCGTAATCTTACCAACTTCGGTTTGTTCATTGAGCTAGAAGAAGGAATCGACGGTTTGGTTCACGTTTCTGACCTTAGCTGGACTAAGAAAGTGAAGCATCCTTCAGAATTCATCAAAGTAGGTGAAAACCTAGAAGTACAAGTGATGGAACTAGATGTGGATAACCGCAGGTTGGCATTAAGCCACAAGCATATGGAAGAAAATCCATGGGACACTTTCGAAGGTGTATTCACTCGCGGATCAATTCATAAATGTACAATTATTAGTAAAAATGATAGAGGTGGTATACTCGAGCTTCCTTATGGTCTTGAAGGACAAGTAGCTACTAAGAATCTTCAGAAAGAGGATGAGACACAAGCGAAAGAAGGCGAAACGCTAGATTTCAAAGTGATGGATTTCTCCAAAGAAGAAAAGAGAATTACACTCTCTCATACTGCTATATGGAAAGAGGGCGCTGATCAACCAGCACCTATTGCTGATAAATTTACTAAAAAAGGCAAGCCTAATACAGGTGGCAATACTATGAACAAGATCAACCAAGAGTCTGAGAAATCTACACTTGGTGATATTGATGCATTGTCTGCTTTGAAGGAAAAAATGGAAGAAGCATCATCAAAACCTACTAAGAAAGTAGCACCTAAAAAGGCTAAATCCGAAGTGGATGAGTTTGAAGATGAGACTCCAAAAGCTAAGAAGAAAGTCGTTAAGAAGAAGGAAATTTCTGACGAGGATGAATAAATCAATTAACAGGAAGCAATCGCTTCCTGTTAATTTTATTCTTGCTTAATTTGCAAGGATAATAAGTTGGTCGAGTGGCCGAGTGGCTAGGCAGAGCTCTGCAAAAGCTCGTACAGCGGTTCGAATCCGCTCTCGACCTCCAATCAAGCCCTGATTTCTGTAGAAATCAGGGCTTTTGTTTTTATTACACCTATTTTTCACCTTGCATTGCGTTGGGTGTTTTAGAATTTGTCTTATTTTGATCTTATGTCAAAGCAGGTCTTCATATACTTCTTATTGAGTGTGCTGTGCATTCATGCCTATTCACAAAACTTCCTGTCATGGCAATTGAACGATAGATACTTCATGGCTCAAGCAGGTGCTGGATTCGCGTCTTATCGTGGCGAGCTAAAGCATAATGGCAGTATTCAGAATGAAATTTCCAATCTATCTTTGGGGATAGAAGCGCGGCTGCTACCAAAGATTGGTATACGAGCAGAGTTGGGTCGATATAGCCTCCGAGGCAATGATCGACATGCGATTGATAGCTCTTTTGCACAACAACGTAACCTCTCCTTCTCCAGCGTCAATTATGAGGCTAGCATTCAAGGAATATTTTTCTTGAAGAAGTACGCTAAGAATTACACCAAAAGAGCTAAATGTGATCCCTATCTATTGGCTGGTATAGGTGGGACGTATTTTAGCCCGCAAGCTGAGCTGGCAGGCCAAAAGTATAATCTTTATGAATTGAGCACCGAGGACAAAGATTATAGCCGCTTTGCACTCATTATACCTGTTGGTGCCGGTCTCAAATGGAAAATCAATCCTTTCGTGAATTTGGCAACAGAAATAACCTATCGATTTACATTCACAGATTATCTCGATGATGTCTCGGGAAACTACCCGGCGAGCTATCCAGATATTACAACAGAACTGTTGTCCAATAGGAAAGATGAAATACCAGTGGTCAATCAAGCGGCTTATGACCTTTTGACAAATGGAAATCCTCGAGGCGATTCTTCAAATAAGGATGCCTATCTCTTCCTCAACTTCAAGGTGGAGTTCTATTTACCTCCTGGTCTCTTCTCCAAGAAAAAGTCTTGATTCACTTTTTAAATTGCTGAAGGTATTCTAGTAGTGTATCAACTACTCTTTGAAGCTGACTTTCACTAAGCCCTGCCCCACCAGGTAAGCATATCCCTCGCTCAAATAGCCTTTCGGATACATCTGATCCTATAAACTCGTATTGCTCGTAGAGTGGCTGCATATGCATTGGTCGCCAAAACCTTCTCACCTCAATATCCCTCTGCTCGAAAAAGGCAATTAAAGTCGAAGAATTAAAATTCTCTGTGATCGAATCTGACTTGATCAGCAATGGAAATATCCAATTATTAGTGGTTTGGTTTTCGGAAATGATGAAGCTATCATGCTTGGCAAGTGCCCTTTTATAAAAAGAATAGATGAATTGCTTACGTTTTATAATTTCATTGAAATGCCCCAATTGTGCCAAACCAAGGGCAGCTAATAAATTGCTCATTCGGTAATTAAAACCCAGCTCGTGGTGCAGGTAGTGATCAGCTTTTGACTTGGATTGGGTAGCGAGGAATAGTCCCTTTTCATGGTCTTCAGTCTTTTGACAGATCAAGGCTCCCCCGCCCCCAGTGGTAATGATTTTATTACCATTGAAGGACAAAACACCAAAGTCACCAAATGCACCTACGCATTTTCCATCGTATTCAGTCCCAAGTGCTTCAGCTCCATCTTCTATCAGTTTCACATCAAACCTTTTACATATATGAGCAATAGCACTGATCTGAGCAGCTCTACCAAAAATATGCGTGACAATTACTGCCCTAGGCATCCTATCGCTCTTTTGATGCGCTTTTAGATAGGACTCGATCAAAGCGGGATCTAGGTTCCATGTATGCTCCTCACTATCGATAAAAATCGGTGTTGCTCCTACATATTTCACTGTATTGGCTGCAGCTACGAAAGTGAAAGTCCCAACGAGTACACGATCATTTGCTTTAACACCTGCAAGTATCAAAGCTAGATGCAAAGCAGCAGTTCCAGAATTCAGTGCAAGTACATTTGGAAACTGGAATTGCGAACTCAGGGCTGATTCAAAACGCCCTAAATCTGGTCCAACAGGTGCCACCCAACCGCTTCTAATTACTTTGATCAATGCTTCCTCTTCTCCTTTACCTACAAATGGAGAGGAAAAATAAATACGCTCGGAATTCACCGTTTGCTCCATTTGAAGGTGTTTTCTGGTAAGTCAGCCTCTTTCCATTTGAATAATTGAAGTATCGTTTTGCCTAGGATTGTCAAATCCATCCAAATCCCTATGCGCTTTACATACTGCAAGTCAAATTCAAGCTTATCATCAAGGGATATCATTTGTCTACCATTTATTTGGGCTAACCCTGTAATACCAGGTAAAACATTGTGCCTTTTGATTTGATTAGTGGTATAGTTAATCAAGTAAGCTTCGAGCAAAGGTCTCGGTCCAATAAAACTCATCTCGCCTCTCAAAATGTTTACTAATTGCGGAAGCTCATCCAATGAAGTACGTCTAAGGAAATGCCCAAAAGCAAAAACGTGCTCCTCGGCTCCCATTGTTGTGAACTTATAAATAGTGAACATTTGGGACTTATGTCCAGGCCTTTGTTGCTTGTAAAAAACTGGCCTCCCTGACAAAATCAATATCAAGCTAACAGATGCTAAAACTGGTGTCAATAAAGTCAACAGCAGTATTGCAAGCACTTTATCACAGCTTGGCTTGATGAATGATATATATATTCTTGACTTCATGATGTGGTACGCCCAAAAGTATTGCAATCTTATCTTTTATTGATAATTTTCTGTTTTAAGTATATTCACCCCATTTATTACCCTGTGATTACAATCAATCTCAATTTTCTTGCGCATTTAACCCCATTTGAATGAAAACCATTCGGTTCATTATCACTATTGTCATCACACTTGCCTTAGGAATTTCCTTAAATTCAAAAATTGGAGGAATTCCCCCATTGGGCAAATTTCTGAGTCCTTTTCAGGGATTCTGGCAAAATGCCGAAAAAGAAGGTGTAAACTATGAGGAGGAAATCAAAATTGAAGGACTAAAAAGCAAGGTAACTGTCTACTACGACGAAATGAGAATTCCCCACATCTATGCTGACAACAACTTGGATCTGCATATGGTGCAAGGATATCTGACAGCACGTGACCGCCTGTGGCAAATGGATTTTTTTTCGCGTGTAGTGATGGGTCGAATATCTGAAGTGGTGGGTGAGCGTGCTTTAAGTTTAGATAGACTGAACCGCAGAATTGGTTTGAAAAAAATGACCATTGATACTTGGGAAGGAGTTCAAAAAGATAAAGAATTAAAAGCAATTGTAGAGGCGTACAGCGCAGGGGTCAATATGTATATTGATAATATTGGATATGATGAATATCCACTTGAGTTCAAGCTACTGAACTATGCTCCCGAAGAGTGGAGTCCAATGAAATCATGTTTGGCTTATGCTATGCTGAATAATACGTTGAGTCGTAGCGATCAGGATTTAGAAAACACCAATATGCTAGCGCTTTTCGGTAGAGAAGTTTTTGATATCCTTTTTCCTGATCAATTAGGCAATCTAGACCCAGTAATTCGCAAGGATAAAAAATGGGATTTTGCACCTATAACCACGACTAAACCTGCGATTAATTTACCATCCTTTGGCACAAAAACGGTAATTGAAAAGCAGAACCCACTGAATGGCAGTAACAACTTTGCCGTCTCAGGAAGCAAGTCTGCTAGTGGTAATCCTTTATTTGCCAATGAACCGGATTTGGAGCTTACACAGCCTTCTATTTGGTATGCCAACCACTTACATTCTCCTACAAAAAATGTAATGGGTGTCACTGTTCCAGGCACACCCATTATCTTGATTGGGTTCAATGAAAACATATCTTTTGGAGTGACGAATTCCCCACGTGATCAGGTGGATTGGTACTCAATTGACTTTAGATCGCATGATCGAAAAGAATACTATTACAACAATCAATGGTTCAAATCTGAAACGGTAGTTGAGAAAATCTCCATTGCTGGAACTGAAGCCTTCTATGACACCATAGTATATACCCATCATGGTCCAGTAGTATATGACAATAACTTCTTGCCAGAAAATGATACTAAAAACTATGCAATGAAATGGATTGCGCATTATCCTTCTCAGACATTTAATGCAATGCTTGAATTGAATACTGCCGATAATTATGAAGACTATATGCAGGCGATGCGTAAGTTTCAAGGACCTCCTCAAAACATACTCTTTGCTTCTAATCAAGGTGATATAGCAATAACGCTCCCAGGAAAATTTCCCGTAAAATGGCCTGAGCAAGGCAAGTTCTTAATGGATGGATCTAACCCGAAGCATGAATGGACAGATTATATACCTTTTGAACATTACCTGAAAGACAAAAATCCCGAACAGGGTTTCCTGAGCTCCGCCAATCAGCATCCAACGAGTAAAAATTATCCTTACTACGTTTATGATCACCACTACGAATACTATCGTGGGCGCCGGATCAATGAGCGGCTTAGAGAATTGAACAATATCACGCCTAGAGATATGATGGCTCTTCAAAATGATAACTACAATTATGTCGCTTCCGAAAGCCTCCCTATGATGTTGGATGCGTTAGACACTGTCTCGCTAACATCTGATCAAAGAAAGCAATATGACCTTCTGAAAAAATGGGATTATTTCAGTTCTCCTACTGATGAAACTTCGGCTCAATATCAACTTTGGTGGGACGAGCTAAATGGCTCACTTTGGGATGAGTTTGATACAATAAGTGTGGCTGTTGCCAAACCAAATAAATACGTAACAATTAATTATCTCAAAACAGATTCGTCCTCTACTTTCACAAACGTACTGAATACCAATAAAAAAGAGTCTTCTACTGATCTTATTAAAATGGCTTTCGAAAAAGCGGTTGACTCCTTAGCTGAATGGAAAACTGAAAATGGAAAACTAGTTGAATGGTACAAGTTCAAAAACACTACGATCAAACATATTTTAGGTTTAGCTCCTTTCTCGAGGGATCAAATAAAAATAGGCGGGTACAATAGCATAGTCAATGCCGCGAGCGGAGCACATGGGCCTTCTTGGAGAATGGTTGTAGAACTTGACCCCAATGGAACT
>JBLIFO010000007.1:0-27500 GCA_047633875.1 Marinoscillum sp.
CCTATAGTCTCAATGCTTTTGGAGATGACGGAGAGACATATAAGTTTACAGGTGATTCTTTACCAGCAGGTGTTGTAAATGCATCTACATCTTTCAGATGGAGGCAATTGAGCAACAGTGGTTCTGGATTGGATTCTTGGGAGCTTAGAATGCCAAAAATTAGCGGAAACTCCAATTTGGTTGATCTAGATTATTTGGATTATAATAATAATGGGTTCTTGAGTATTCTAATAAATACTCCTACTGTAACGATTTCTGCAGTAGATGATGGTGGTTTAGATCTTTTCCCTGGTGATGAATTCACTGTTGATTTCGAAATTACTGGGGGTGAACTTCCAGCTGGTAGTGAGATCACGCTTTACTTGGATAGAGTCGTATTCCCGATCATATTGGATACAGATGTAGCTAAAGAAGGAAAAGGTACTTTCACGGGTACTGTTCCTGCTATAGTAGCAAACAACTATAATTTATATGCTGTTGTAGATCATGAGACGCTTGGGTCTGGTAATACTAACCTGACGATAACTGGTACAGTTTTCAGTGGTATAGATATCACTGCAGTAGATGCTGTTAAAGACGGAAATGATGAAATCATTTATCCTGGTGCGACTGTAGATATTAGCTACAGTATAGTGGGTGAGTATAGTTCATCTGCTACGGTGACAGTTTCAGTGAAGGACGTAGATGAGAATGAATTTGTAGTGCTTACAAGCGGTGAAGCTGCTGACGGTACCGTTTCAGTAGAATTGCCATTGGGTATTGCATATGATGGGGATGATGTTAATTTCAAAATAGAACTTGTGAATGGAAATCTAGAGACTGAAGAGGCTTTGGCAACTTTGAACAATTATGGAAGTAATACTTCTTCAAGTACAGGTTTTTTCTCTGCATCTGGATCATTCGGATTTTTCGGATGGCGATCAGGTGAATCAAATTCTGTAACGAATAGTTATGATCTCTCAGAATATGCTCAAGCAAGGATCTATTTTAAGCTTGATATTGCTCAAAATGAAAGTGATTATAAAGAGATTCCTATTGCCATTCAATACACGCTTGATGAAGGTGATACATGGGTAACACTAGCTGAGAATGTGGTTTCGGCGCAGACCAAAAGTGACCTGGATGAGCTTTTTGAAGATTATATAGATGTGCCAGAAGTAGCTATGGGCGAAGATGTTCAGTTCAGATGGGTATTGAATGAAGATGGAGAATTAAATGCCACAGCTACTCTTATTGAATATTACGGCTTCTCTTTATCGGCTATCAGCAAAGATGCGATAGCTACATCGGAGTTTGATCTAAATGATTCTGATATTTACCTAGAGGCTCTTACTATCAGTATGACTGACTTAGGAGATCCTGAGTATAAACTAGGAGAGGCTTTTGAAGTTGGTTACAATGCTGTGGGTCCATTCCCATCTAATGTGACATATGCTTTGGTTTTGGAAGACTTGACTGATGACATAGACACAGTTTTGGTAGAATCAAATACTTCAGGAGCAAACACCCTAAGTGTTACTTGGCCAACTAGTGGTTTTGGTGAAAGCGATAACTCTTACAGACTAAAAGTTATCCCATACATAAAGGATGGTGCTAATGACGTGCTGAGACAAAGTGAACTCATTACTGATTTGGATACTAAGGAAGATTTCTTAGCTGTAGAAGGAGCTTCTTCTGATTCTCCATCTTTCTACTTTGCTAAGGCAGGTGAGCGTTATGCATTATCAGAAGCTCTTGATCTAACTGCAACTGATTCGGTAACTTTAGAATTCTACTTCCAATCATATGATGGTCAGCCGAGTACTAATTTGGCGTTGCCTTTACTACAAGTAAGTATTGATGGTGGTGCTACTTTCGATACCTTAAAAGTAGAAGGATCCAGCTTTGCACCTATGGGTTATTTGCATAATTCTACTACTTATTCAGTTAACGTACCTGCAGAGTACCTCACAGAAGCTACACACTTCAGATGGTACCAAGCACTCAATAGAGGTGAAAACCAAAACAGATGGCTCATTTCAAGTATTAAAGTGAAAGAAGGCGAAAGCAACGTATTCAATGATTCGTACTGGGAAGAAGGAGCTAATTATCCTCAACCTGTATCTGTATTGAGTCCTTCTCTTGGTGATTTTGTTTGGGAACAGTCGGATAAAAATGATGCGGCATTCAATGGTGAAACTTTTGAATACTTATGGACGATAGATTCTACAGAGATAGATGCTACAACCTTCCCAGAAGGAACTGTTTTTGAATTCTCAATAAGTGTAACTGATCCGTCTACGAACGAAAATGCGATAATAGCTACTACATCCACTTATGGTGTGCAAGAAGCGACTATTCCATTCTATGTTGAGAAAGGTAATTATAGCGTAAGAGTAAAAGCTTATGTAATGATAGGTGACGAGCCTGAGGTGTTCTTTAGTAATAGTACCGTAGGTTCGTTAGATGTATTCAACAGAGCAGTGAAAACTACTTACACAGGAGCTGATAACTTGGCTACTTTGTATGCAGGTAGCACAGTAGAGTTCGCTATAGACATAGAGAATGACGCTTCTTCTTCTGCACTTGATGGTCTTACTTCTAACCTTATCCTTACTTATAACAATGATGATTGGCTGATGGCAACACAAGTAGGTTTGGAAAACATGAGCATTGCATTGCCTCCATTCGTGGGAGGTCTTGTAAGTGCTCGAGTGGAACTTACTGAAGGTGGTGCTATCGGAACTGTGGGTGAAATCATCAATTCTGATGAATCTGATTTTGAAGATTTGGAAGATGATGAAAAATTCGATGAGAATTTCCTTTCAGGATATCAGTATTCTGATGATTATGCCACATTCAGAGAGTCTGCGGGTAGAAGAGTGATAACTACACGTGATTTCACTACTGAGGAAATAATCGATACTGAGTTATTAGAATTCTACATGTATATGGACTTTGATTCTGATGAATTGACGGTGGATCAGCATGTTGTATTTGAATATTCTCTTGATGCTGGAGCTTCTTATGTTCAGCTTGATACATTCCCTAAACCAGGTGGTGACGCAGTAGATGGTGAGTATTTCCGTTATGATGTAACTGACTCATGGAAAACAAGCGGTGTAAGATTGAGATGGAGACAGAATGAGGCAAAAGGTGTTGCTCAAGATAACGATGATGTTTACATGGAGTATTTGAGCTTCTTCTTTGCTGAGACGCTACCATTTGACTACATAGATGCTGACTTCTCAGTAACTAGACAAACTGTAGCTATCACAGCCATCGATAAAGACGAGATCTGTCTTGGCGAGGAGATCACTTTGACTTATGCAATCAATGGTGTTCTTGGTGCGATGACTGAGCTTTCTATATCTTTTGATGATTATGAAGAGCGTGATAACGATGCAGATGTTGATGGAGTATTTACAGCTATTACTGATGGTGTAGGTACGGTGACTTTTGAATTGCCTGCTGATGCTTTAAGTCAAGGTGATGACAATGGTGATTTGAGCTTTACTATTCGAATCAGTGATGATACATTCCGTGACATTGATGAGAATTTCAATATATCTTCTCCTGAGTCAGATCAGCGAGTAGAAGTAGTTGCTCCTATCGATCAAGATATTGAGGTCTCTGCAGGTTCTGCTTCACAGTGCACTATAGCGGATGATGTTAAGGTCGAACTAGAACACAATTTGCAAGACGGATATCTTTATGAAATCTTGAACTCTGAGAGTGGTGCTGTTTTAGGTTCACTTACTTACGATTCAGAAGAAGATGAGACGGAAGTAAACATTGGTCAACTAACTGCGGATGTGGTTCTGGATCTAAGAGTTTCTTCTTTGAGCTCTACGGGTACGGTATGTAACACGATCGTGTTTGAAAAGGTAGATGATATCACTATTCAGCCTAACTACAGCTTGTATAGATTTAACTATTTAGGAAGTGGCCCTAATGTGGAAGCGGTGTCTGGAGAGACTAAGACTATCTGTGCTGGTTCAACTGAATTGAAGATGTTCGCATCTAGAGATGGTATTGGAGTTAGTAGCGGTAGTTCATTAAAGTGGTTCCGAAATAACATCAATACTCCTGTGAATATCGGAACTGGCGGAAACGCTAATATTTTCGGTGATAATAGTGCTGATGGTATGGTATCTGGAAACTACTTTATGCAATTCACTGAAGGTGATTGTGTGTACAACTCAGACACTATCAGTGTAACCGTAATCGAAACGGCTCCTAAACCAACGGTAACTATCGTGAGCAACACGCTTACATGTGGTGACGGTGTGGTAGTACTTGCTGCTCCTGTAGGATACAAGTATTATACTTGGAGTACTCTTAATGGTGGTTCTATAGATGACGATATCAACAGTGAGAACTCTGATACTATTATGGTATCAAAAGGTGGTTCTTACCGAGTAATGGTTTCTAATTCTGAGGTTTGCGGAGGCACTAATTCTGACTATGTATTCTTCGAAGGGTTAGAAAGCTATGATATCGTGGTTTCTGAAAATAATAGTCATGAAAGAGGATTAATTGTTGAAGGAGCTACTTTGGAAGCTTGTGGAAGTATGAATGTTTTTGTGAACGAAGTAGAAGGTGAAAGCTTCACTGGAACGCTGACTTTATTGAAAGATGGTCAGGCTTACGATAGTTTTTCTGGTTCACATATCTACGTAGCTCAAACTTTCTCTATCGACGAAAGTGGTTCTTACCAAGTAATGTGGTCTTCACGTGACTTGAGTAATACTTGTACTACTGTTTCGAACACATTTACTGTGACGATTACAGAACAGCCTGATAAGCCAGTAGTTACTGCTAGTGGAGTTACCTCTTTCTGTGAAGGTGGGTCAGTGACACTTTCTGCTCCTGCTGGATATGCGTACTACAGATGGTACAATGGCAGTAATATTAAAGTAGGTAGTGCCGAAATACTGGAAGTAGTTGAATCCAATAGTTATAGAGTGAAAGTAGCTAATGTGCCTTTTGCGAACGAGTGTGTAAGCCCATATTCTGAATTTACTCAGGTAACTATATACGCAGAGCAAAATATTATATTGCAATCTTCCATTTCTAATCATCAAGAAGGGGATGTAATTGATGTTTGTTCTGATCAGAATTTCACGCTTTATGTCGTCAATGTTTCAGGAGGACCATTTTACACTTGGTACAGAGATGGGGTTCTTATACCTAATAGTAACTTCTCAAGTAGAATTTTAAAAGCGAGTGGAACATTCTACGCTGAGGTTACATATGGCGAAGATGATGAAGAACTAGCTGCACCATGTGTGTACACTACGCCATCTGTTGTCGTGAACTATGAAGTAGTGCCTGCTGCAGTTAGTATTGCTAAGCCTTCTGAAACTAAGTTCTGTGTTTCAGATTTAGATGTGACGTTGACAGCTGATGCTGGCGCGGCTTTCTATACTTGGTACAGAGGTAGTACTCAAATTGGAGAGCCAACTGCTTCTAATACCTTGCAAGCCACTCTATCTGGTGATTACACAGTGAAAGCATCTGCATCTGCTGATGGTTGTACTAGTGCTAGATCAAATGTGGTGACGTTAGAGCAGATAAGTGAAGCTAATGCTACACTTACCGTACAAACTGTAGCTGCTAATTGTGAGAATGGTGATGTGGAAGTAATGATCTTCGGAACTAGTGCATCTGTTACTTATCAATTGTTGAACGCAGAATCACTTGCGCCGATGGGTAGCCCAGTTCAAGGTAATGGTATGAGTAAGTCAGTTGTTCTTTCAGGTATTACTGAGCAAACAGCTATGTTCTTACAAGCTACTAGTGCTGGTGGATGTACTACAGTTTCTACAGGTAGATCTAACGCAACACCAAACTTGGTAGAGCTTGTAATCAATGGTACGTCAGTAACTGCTGAGATTTCAGGTTCTTATACAAGCATCGAATGGTTCAGAAATGGCACTTTGATGAGAAGCGCTACTGGTACTTCGATCGACATCTTGGATGCTGCTACTTATGAAGTGGTTGTTGTCTTCCTTGACGGTTGTGAGTTCTCTAGCACTACGGTTAATCAGCCTGCTGGTGCAGCTCGTACCGCGACTGCTTCTAATGGTAGAATGATCGCTAACACCTATCCAAACCCAACTGCTAGCGCAGTGAATTTGGATGTACCTGGTGCAGCAATGGGAGTTTACAAAGTTCAAATCATGACTTTATCTGGACAGGTTGTATTGTCTGGTGAGTTTGATAAAACTACTGTAGACCATATCGAGAATATCGATATCTCAAACCTTGAAGCGGGTATCTATAACATGGTAGTTGTGAAAGGAAAACAAGTAGAAAACATTCGTATCGTAAAACAATAATCATGATGAACAAACTATTTAATTATATACTTCTCGCGGGGATGGCCATAGTGGCTATCTCTTGCGCAGACCCTGAGAATCCTACTCCAACACAAATGTCTTATGGCAGCTGGGATGTAAAACAGGTTTTCGTAAATGATCAGGTGAACCCTTCCGACGTGTTGGATAGATTCACTCTTGAGAAAGACGGCAACTTCGTGCTTGTGGATGTGAATGAGTTTGTAACTGTAGGTACATGGGCAGCTACTGACGCTGCGCTTACGCTTACTGCTTCGGATGCTACGGTTACTGATTTTGCTATCATATCTCAGTCATTTAGTTCTATGCATTTAGTGCAGACTATTCCTACTGCAAATGCTGGAACTATTGAGATCAGGTATTTGATGAACAAATCAACATCTCCTACTTATTACTAAGAAGAATTGTTGCTAAGATTAAAACCGCTGGCTTTGCCAGCGGTTTTTTTGTTTTAGGACTATTGAGTTTTGGAATCTGAATGATTTGCTACAATAAATATTTAAAGGTTTTTAAGTTTGAATAACTTTACCTTTTTCGAGAACTAAAGGATAATCTATATGGCATTTGATGTAAGTATGATCAAGGAAGTCTACCGCACCATTGGGGAGCGTGTAGAAAAAGCGAAATCTATCACGGGTAAAGCATTGACACTATCTGAGAAGATACTCTATAGTCATCTGTTTCAAGGCGATCCTGCTGAGGAATATAAAAGAGGTGGTTCTTATGTGGACTTTGCTCCTGATCGTATTGCATGTCAAGATGCCACAGCTCAAATGGCATTGCTCCAGTTCATGCAAGCTGGTAAGCCCAATGTGGCTGTTCCTACTACAGTGCATTGTGATCACTTGATCCAAGCCAAAATAGGTGCTGCAGCTGATTTGCAGAATGCTTTGAATACTAGTAATGAGGTTTTTAACTTTTTAGAATCAGTTTCTAGTAAATATGGTATTGGTTTTTGGAAACCAGGGGCAGGTATTATTCATCAAGTAGTATTAGAAAACTATGCATTCCCGGGTGGGATGATGATAGGTACTGACTCACACACGGTAAATGCAGGTGGACTTGGAATGGTTGCCATAGGTGTAGGTGGGGCAGATGCAGTAGATGTAATGGCAGGAATGGCTTGGGAACTGAAGTTTCCAAAATTGATAGGTGTGAAGCTTACTGGCAAGCTCAACGGCTGGACTTCACCCAAAGATGTAATCTTAAAAGTAGCAGGAATACTCACTGTGAAAGGTGGGACTGGAGCTATTGTAGAATATTTTGGAGATGGCGCCAAGAGCATGTCTTGTACAGGCAAGGGTACCATTTGCAACATGGGTGCAGAGATAGGTGCGACTACTTCCACTTTTGGATATGATGAGTCCATGGAGCGTTACTTACGTGCTACTGGTCGTGATGAAGTAGCTGATTTGGCCAATGCAGTAAAAGAACATCTCACTGGAGATGCTGAAGTATATGCAAATCCAGAAAAGTATTTTGATCAAGTAATAGAAATTAACTTAACCACATTGGAGCCTCATGTAAATGGTCCTTTTACACCAGATTTGGCTACACCAATTGGTGAAATGGCCGCTATGGCTAAAAAGAACGATTGGCCTACAAAGGTTGAATGGGGATTGATTGGTTCTTGTACCAATTCATCTTATGAAGATATCTCTCGTGCTGCTTCTATAGCAGAGCAAGCATTGAAAAAAGGATTGAAGCCTGCTGCGGAGTTTGGTATCAATCCTGGTTCAGAACAAGTAAGGTTTACGGTGGCTCGAGATGGTTTTTTGGAGACATTCGAAAAACTAGGGACTATGATTTTCACGAATGCTTGTGGACCTTGTATTGGTCAGTGGGATCGTGCCGGTGCTGATAAAATGGAAAAGAACACCATTGTTCACTCTTTCAATAGAAACTTCTCTAAGCGTGCAGATGGTAATCCAAATACCCATGCTTTTGTGACTTCACCAGAGATGGTAGCGGCCATAGCTATTTCTGGAAATTTGGGTTTTAATCCTATTACAGATACGCTGATCAACGATAAAGGCGAGGCTGTAATGCTGGATCCTCCTACAGGGTTGGAATTGCCGGAAAAGGGTTTTGATGTAGAAGATGCAGGCTATCTAGCGCCAGCTGAAGACGGTTCTGGAATAGATGTGAAAGTGGCGAAGGATTCTAGCCGCTTGCAATTGCTGGATCCTTTTACCCCTTGGGATGGAAAGAATATCACAGGTGCAAGGGTCTTGATCAAAGCCAAAGGTAAGTGTACGACAGATCACATCTCTATGGCAGGTCCATGGTTGAGATACAGAGGTCATTTGGACAATATCTCTAATAATACTTTGACAGGTGCTGTCAATGCATTCAATGATAAGACAGACAATGTAAAGAATGTATCATCTGGAGTCTATGGCCCTGTTCCAGATACACAAAGGGCATACAAAGCTGCAGGAATACCAACTTTAGTGGTTGGCGATCAAAACTACGGAGAAGGATCATCTCGTGAGCATGCAGCTATGCAACCAAGACATTTAGGCGTAGCAGGGGTACTTGTCAAGTCTTTTGCAAGGATTCATGAAACGAACCTTAAGAAGCAAGGAATGCTCGGGTTAACATTTGCTAATGAAGCAGATTATGACAAAATACAAGAGGATGATTCGATTGACTTTCTAGACTTGGTTGATTTTGCTCCAAGTAAGCCTTTGAGCTTGAAATTCAACCATGCGGATGGTAGTTCGGATGTTATTTTGGCGAATCATACCTATAATGAAAGTCAGATAGGATGGTTCAAAGCAGGATCTGCATTGAACTTGATCAAATTGGAGAATAATTCTCAATTAGCCCCTAATTAAGAAAAAGCCCCATCGACGAAATCGATGGGGCTTTCCTGTTTTAGAAGTGAGAATTTGAGGGACTCAGATAGAGTTGTAGTAATCGATTACTTGTAGCAAATCCTCTACCGTTTTCATTTTGAGTTTATTCTCTTTGATGTAGAATTTCACTTCACCTTGATAGTTTTGAACATGATCCAGTATGTAGATGCCCTTACTAGGCTTAATCTCTACCACATTCTGATTGGGGCCTTTCACGTAAAATTCCTCTTTCAGAATATATTTAGAATTGGTCCCTTCTATATAGCCCTTACTAGGGTTACCTTTTAAAATAGTGCATCCATATTTTTTTAGTAGTGCAATTCTGGTTCCGTTCTTCATCAATTCGTAAAACTCATATTTGTTCTTCTCGTCAAAAGCACCTATGAATTGTCGATCACCAATAAGGAAATTAGTGATTGTTTTTTTATCTGGAACCTTATAGGCCTTATCCTCATAATTAAAAATAATGTCCCCGCTTTGAGTGTTAAATTTAGTTTCAGTGAGTTCTATATGAGAATCATTGGCATAATAGATAGTAGCGGCCTCCCATGAATCATTAACATAAGGTGATCCATCGATATCTTCACCTGTCGTTTCCAAATTGAAATTAAGAGAGCCACCGAAGTTTCCAAAATTATACTGCGAAAATGCCTGCGAGAAACCATTGATAGAAATCAATAAGAGACTAATGCTGATGATATTTTTCATTGTGTTAATGTTTTTCAATTGATTTTTATAGATAATGTAACAATCCATTGTGATAAACCTATATGGAATACGGGTAAATTTAGTTTCTGTTGGTTTAAATTATTCGCACACAATACTTAAGGAGGTTAAAACATTTTTAATTTTTCTGGGTTAATATTTCTTTTATTCGTCGAGAATGAGTTTTTTTAATATTTCTATCGTTCGATAAAGTCTTTTATGGGAAATTGTAGAAACTTCAAAACAGCTTGAAAATATTTCAACAGGAGAAAGACACTTATTAATTTGATTTAGATTAAGAAAAATATGCAAAGAGTCAAATTCTATTTATTGCCTTTACTATGCTTTTTAATTGCTTGTTCAAGTACTAGAAAATCTCCTATGAACATTGATGAACCCTTAGCCGCTTATTTTGGCACTGAGGAATACGCAAAAGTTGAAAATGGCGATCGGAGTATGGTTCTTTATTACGCTACTACTTCCGAAATGGGTATTGTAAAAACTCGTTATCAAATAAGGAATTTGACATCAGGGAAGTTATTAGACGGTTCATTTAATGGAGAAATTATTAGATGGCATGACTCTGAAAATTTGTTGATAGAAGAATACCTTGGTGTTGCGAATGAAAATTCCAATGGCAAGAGGAGTTATACACTCAATCCAGAAACAGGTGAAAAAAAATCAATAAATAGTATTTCGAATGAAGACCAATAAAATATTAGCACTCGGATTTTGCATTCTCCTAGGAGGATTTTTGTTTTATCTAGTATTTCCTTCAGAACAGGTAATACCTTGGGATACACCAGCAGACAAAGTGATTAGCCGTTTTGAACAAAAGCACATAAAGACACCAAACGAGCGATATAAAGCACTGGAGCAGTTGATATATCGTGAGAATGGTGAAAACTATGGCCCTGGGTATCAGCAAAAGGAACTCCGGAGATTGCTTGCTTCACAAAGTGAGTCCAACTTTTTAAGAACCACCCCACTTGTGTTTCAAGAAAGAGGACCATCTAATGTTCCCGGGAGAGCAAGAGGTTTAATTGTATTGCCACAAGATGAGACACACAAGACTTGGCTGGTGGGATCTTCTGGTGGAGGAATATGGAAGACCACAGATGGTGGTACAAATTGGGTAGATAAGTCAATCGACTTCCCTAACCTAGCTGTGACTTCATTAGGATATAGCGAAAGTAATCCTTCTATTATATATGCTGGTACTGGCGAGTACGTAGCTTCTGCCTATACGTCTATAAACGGAGATGGTATATTTAAATCTTTGGACGCGGGTGAAACGTGGGAACACTTAGGTAGTACAGCAGCGAATGATTTATGGGAATCAGTCACTAGAATAATCGTTGATCCAAGCGATCCAAATATTGTTTTGGCAAGTACTGCTCCTAATAGATGGGGTGCGTTTACATCCAATATAATGAAGTCAACAGATGGTGGGGCATCTTGGCGGTCGGTTTTTGTTGCTTCAGGTGGTGCTATCGAACAATTAGTCGCTGCTCCAGATGATTTCAATAGGATGTATGCTGGTCAGAGATTTGTTGGTGTTCTAATTTCTGAGGATGCAGGGGAAACTTGGTCAAGAACTGAAGGAATACTCCCCTCCGGCAGAGTCGAGCTAGCCATTTCTCCTGTAGATCCAGCTAGAATGTACGTTTCGGCAGTTGGTGAGCAGGACGCTAATCAAGAGGCTGATATCTATTATTCTCTCGATTCGGGAAGAAATTGGACGTTGATTATTGATCCAAGTAATCGTATAGACGTCTTAGGTGGTCAAGGTTGGTATGACAATACTATTTTGGCACATCCATTCAATATAGATGAATTTTATATTGGGGGCATTGGTATTTATAAATATGTGGTGAATTTTGACGTGCCCGTAAAAGAAAGTGCACCAGGTTTTAGAGGAATTGACCTTGGTGGTACTGAAGCATTTATGACTAGAGTTAATTTCACAGCAAGTTTAGATGGAGGGACATTAGAAAAGGGGTCGGCAGCTGAAAGTGAATTTACGACTGTCGAAATAAGGTTCGGCCCAGGGGAAACTCAAAAGGCACATAGATATTTGGTGCCAGATGGTCGTGGTTCCGGAGTTGCTGATAATGAGTATAGCTATGCAGATTATGTAGATGTGCCTTTTGAAGTTTGGGATGTGGATGCAGATCCACCACGACAATTAATGGCAGCATTTCGAGATCAACAAAGAGATGGGGTTTTCAACCTGTTAAATAATAACACTGAGGGTGGAGCAAATGATTCTGGAAATAATCATTCTCGAGAATATTTATATGTTAACTCTCGAGACTATGATGCAGAAAATCCCTCTCCAGAAATGGCGATTACGGGGGGCCATGTCAGTGAGGATCTTTATTTCATTTGGCCATACCTTATAGATGGCGCCACTTGGGATCCTGACAATCTCCCTGAATCCACATTCAAAATAAAATGGGGAACCACTCGGGCTGGAGAATTTAATGTTTCAAGTAATGCTGATCCCTATGGTCGTTTCGGAGGAATCAACCCTCAGGTACACCCAGATCATCACAATCTAATATCTATTATTCATGATGAGAACGCCAAGACATGGCAAATTGTCAATGTTAATGATGGAGGGGCATATGTATCGGATGTAAGTGAAGATCCTGGGAGTGTAAACAACACATGGAAATTTGCTGGTTCTAATATGAATACTACGCAGTTTTACGGTGCGGATAAGGCTCCTGGTGTGGATCAATATGTAGGCGGCGCTCAAGATAATGGCAGTTTTGTAAGCATGGCAAGTGTAAGTGCTGATGAGACAACTCCATGGGATGAGCGATGGGGAGGTGATGGTTTTGATGCAGTATGGCATCCTACGGATAGAAGGTACGTATTGGTTACAAGTCAAAATTTAAACATGGCAAGGTCTGCAAACAGCGGAAGTTCATTCACTTCTACCGGAACAAATGTTGCAGCTGACGCCAACGTGCCTTTTATTGGGCAATTTGCCAATACAGTTCAAAATCCAGATCTTGTGTATACCGCTACTGGAACTGGTGTGTACGTCTCGAAAGATTTTGGTTTAAGATGGACCCTAGTGAATTTGTCATCTAATGATGATTGGTTGGCTAATGTTTCACTTGTTAATGTTGAAATTTCAGATGCCTGTCCAGAAATAGTTTGGGCGGGATCTGCTGTTTCTGGTGAGGTGGCTTCACTTTTCTTATCTACAGATCGAGGTAGTACTTTTTCTTCAGTACCAGATAATGGTTTGAATACAGGTTTAATCACTGGTATTGGCTCTAGTTATAAAGATGCGGCTGTTGTTTATGTATTGTTTTCATATGCTAATAGTCCCAAAATTTTGAAATCTTCAGACTATGGACAGACCTGGTCTGATATTTCTGGGTTCTCTGATGAGAGTACGAGTACAGGATTTCCAGATGTCGCAGTTCGCGATATTATCGAGATGCCTAATGATCCTAACACGCTGTGGGCAGGGACTGAGATAGGCATAGTAGAGACTAATGATGGGGGTGCGACATGGCATCTGTTAGATGGAAATCTACCACATGTTTCCATATGGGATTTTGAATTGGCAGATGACCAGATAGTAATTGCTACGCATGGTCGGGGTGTCTGGAGTTATACCCTTCCAGAGCTACCTGAATTGGCATATTATCCAATAATAGATAGCGCTTATATCGATGATAATAATGCTAATCTAGCTTTGTATTATACGAATGTGTCTGACATGGATTCAACACGTATTTTTATAAATACTATATATCATAGCACTATAACAGGGGGTTCCAAAGGTCAGGTTGAGCAAATAATACCTTTCCCAACAGAAAAAGACGTTTCGGTTTATTTAGTTGGGTATAGAAATAATGGACCTTTTCCATCTAATATAGCCCAAGCTATAGTGCCTAAAGTGATTGTTTTGGCGATTGATGCTGATCGTGATCTTCGTGTGTACCCTAATCCTACAAGTGATTTTGTTCAGATCGAAGGTCTTGCTAGGAGCGAAAGTATCAAAGTCTTCGATATTAATGGTGCCCAAATGAAAGCACAATATGGTGACCAGGGATTAGACCTGAGGTCCGTAAAATCAGGAGTTTACTTCATCCACTTCAGAGATGAAGATGGTAAGTTAAATGTGACAAAAGTTGTTAAGAGATAGGATTCTTAATTCTAAGATCACGAATAAAAAAAGGCCCATTTGGGCCTTTTTTTATTCAGATATTTTTTTCCAGTCTTTATCTTTTCTTAAGGTGTTGAAAAAGTTAAAATAGGGTTCCAACGCTTTAGGTTGATCTCCATATTTCATAATAGTCTTCATCGAGTCACCATCAAATATTCTAAGGTAAGTAGTAGGCAGGTCGAGCATATCCGTGCTTTTGTAAGAAGTTTCGAGAGCATCCACTTTAGTTGGTTCCATGAGACTTTCAAATAGCTCCAGACTTTTACCATCGAGTTTGGTGAGATACTCGCCTTCCATGTCCACATTGGCTGTCCCAATGAAAACAGCTTGCTCTTTACTTACCGTCATTTTATACACAGGACATGGCCCCATGCAGCTGGTGGTTTCGAGCTCGATGTAGCTGGCATTTCCTGCATTGGCCACTTTCTTGCTGTTTGTGCAACTAAAAAAAAGGATCGCTAAAACAGTAAGGAAAAGTAATATTGACGTCAATTTCCGATTTGGAATTAAGTAGGGTAATTGAGTTAGATGATCCATGTGTGACTGAAGGTTTAAAGCATTTGATATTTTTTACTCCACATGCATTTACAGGATTAAAGTCGTGATTTGCCATCATGTATTTTGCGCGTTTTTCAGATAAGTTACATCAATTCTTTGATGAATAGTTCAGACTAGAGAACACAGGGTGGATACTTCAATTGCAAACTATCTTTTTTGGTTTTTATTTTTTAGGGATTGCATGAATTCTTTGTAGCCAAAAATTAATATTTTCGAATTTACAAACGTGGTGAGGACGATAATTAAAAATTTAATTACTTATGGCGGAATAGAGTTTCAATTTGACTTATTAGAATCGTGTCAGTTTCCATGTTTCTTATTAGTTTTAGGTAAAAGATTAACCTTGAAATTCAAATAATGAGCCCCACTAAATTGTTTGCCTCAATTGCGTTATTGATTTCCTCAGTTTTTGTCTATGCACAAGAAAGTATACCAGGGAGACAGATTATTTGCCCTGCCAATCCCAACCTGACTGATCACTTTGTGCCACCACCAAAAAGCTATCAAGACCGTCTTATAAATGGCAGATCAAACGTCAGTGGTGGAGCGAACTTCGAGGTTAATTATATTGGATTCTCAGAAGAGGCGCAAGTAGCTTTTCAGAAGGCCGTTGACATCTGGTCCTCTATCTTAAAATCTGATGTAACCATTCGTATCCGAGCAAATTGGACACCTCTAGAAAGTGGGGTGCTTGGTTCAGCAGGACCAACTGAAATTTATCGAGATTTTGAAAATACGCCATATAAAAATACCTGGTATGCAGTCGCACTGGCTGAAAAACTTGCGGGCAAGGATTTGAACGCTCCCAATGAAGCTGATATTTCAGCGAGTTTCAGTAGCTCATTTGACTGGTATCTTGGCACAGATGGAAAACCAGGCAATAAATATGACTTGGTAACTGTGGTACTCCATGAAATAGGCCATGGTTTGGGTTTTGCGGCTTACGGGGCTGGCAATGAGAATGGTATTGGCTCTTGGGATTTGTTTGGCGGATTTGCCGGGATGTACTCACCTTTTATAGTGGATGGAAATGGCGTATCAGTATTGGAGATGCAGGATGGTAGTACCGAATTGGCAACTTATTTTACGAGTAATAATTTATTTCTTAACAATGAACTGGTGGTCAAGTCGAATGATGGGACTCCTCCGAAAATCTATGCTCCAAGAACATACAATGGTGGTTCTAGTATCTCTCATTGGGACGATGCAACATTTGATGGAACTATAAACGCACTTATGACTCATGCTGTAGGCGCAGGAGAAGCTGTTCTTGACCCTGGGCCAAATACATTGAGTGTATTTGCAGACATGGGATGGTTCACTTCGGGCTATCGTCACAAACCTGTTTCATTAATTGAAGCGACCAAACCACTTGTGATTAGCACAAAAATATTTTCAGATACGAGTATTGTTTCCAGTGACTTAAAGGTGAAATATTTCTACGAAGGCACACAGGATACACTTTCCGTAAACATGGTTTTGGCAGGGGATACCTATTCAGCCACTATCAATTTGGATGGTCAGCACAGCATGTTAAAATATTATATTGAAGGTCTTTCCGATGGGTTCAACAGATCATATACTTCTCCTATTGATATTTCCGAAAGCATATATTCAGTAGCTATTTTAGGAGCATTCCAGCAGTTGAATACACCGTATGCTTTGATTGATGGTGGTGACTTTGAATCAAATGCTGTGCATTTTTCTTCACTAAGTTCAAATTCGAATTATAGGATTTGGGAGCGTGGTGATGCTACGGCTGATTTTTCAGGACTGAACACCACCACTGCTTGGAAAACGAAACTTGGAGGAGATATAGGGAAACCAAGTCTCCCAACTAGTAATGTGCTCTTGAGTCAACCTATTGATCTCTCGGATACCACTAAGGATTATGTAGTTGCCTTCGATTATATAATGGATGTAGCGACTGACGGGGAACTTACGCTTGTATCAACCATTGACACTACCAAGACATTTGAGTCTCTGAATGCATTATATACAGGTTTGGGTAACAACTGGTATGACATTGAAACAGGTTCTTTCTCTTCAAGTACTTTGGATGAAGGTGGGAATTTTAAGATTGTTTCTGTTGAATTTCCACTTTATGAATTGGTAGGGAAGAAGCCAATGATTGGTTTTGATTTTAGGTTAGGTGGTGATGAGGCTGATACGGACTATGAAGTTCAGGGGGTTTTGATTGATAATTTCGAAGTTAAAGCAAGCACTCCAAAAGCAAGATTCTATTCGTTGGAAAGCGGAAAGTCACTTTTTCCCGGTAGCGAAGTGCGTTTTCATTTTGCTAGCAATGGTGCTTCTTCATATTTGTGGGAGTTTGGTGATGGCGAGACTTCAACTGAGAAACATCCTATGCATATTTATGCCAATGGCGGCAAGTTTTCGGTGAAGCTTACCATTCAATATCCTAGCGGAAGCGATAGTCAGACACTAACAGAATACATAAGTGTCATCGAAAACAAAGGAGCTAATTATACATTGACTGATGGAGGAAACTTTGAAACTAACAATGGAGACTTCACTGCAGAGAATATAGCGGGCACTAGACTAAGTCGAGGAAAATCGACAATCCCGGGCAAGGATGGAACCAACTCTGGTGATTTTGCTTGGGTATTCGGCTTAAATGATGCGGAGTACACGGATGATAGTGAAGCATATCTCTATACCTCAGTTTTTGACTTTAGTCTGGTTGGCAAATACACTTTGAGCTTTTTTGCCAAATATAGTTTTGAAGATGAATGGGACGGTTTTATAATGGAGTATTCTATCGATCAAGGTGTGGCTTGGGAAAAATTGGATGATAACGTCCGAGGTGACTGGTACGATATGCTGTCAGATCCTGATGCAGTTTTTGGCCCAAATACACCTATTTTCTCAGGAAATACGAATGGGGTATTCGTGCAGAAAAAATCTGATATTTCCTTTCTAGGAGGCCAAAGTTCTAATGTCGCTTTTAGATTTACAGTACTGACAGATGCCGCTGTAGTTGATGCTGGAGTTGCATTTGATGATTTCACATTAACAGGTCCTGTTGTAGGGCCAGTATCAGCTGCTTTAATTTCAAGTAAGATCAGCGGAATTGGTGGTTGTGAAAATCAAGTAATTTCTTTTAGTGCAGATGCTTCCGGTTCCATTAGCAGTATTTCTTGGGAGTTTGGAGCTGGGGCAACACCAGAAACTGCCATAGGATTAGGCCCACACGAAGTGACTTTTTTAAAGGGCACTAACTTGGTGAAAATGACTGTGACGGGCGTTGATCAATCTGTCATTATAGAGGATACCACAGTAGTTTCTAGTGAAGAACATATTGCTAGCATATCGGCGATTAATAACTTTGATGGATCGTTTACACTTACAGCGTCGGATGGCGATTCATTCCAATGGTTATTGGACAAAGAACCCATTGAAGGAGCCACGTCTCAAACTTTGATAACGTTTGAAAACGGCGAGTACTCTGTAGAGATATACAGAGGTACCTGTTTAGGTACGATTAGCTTTCAGAGATTGAGGGTGGCAGGGCTACTTCCAGCAGATGATAATATCATATTGTTCCCAAATCCTGTAATTGGCTTGACCAAATTGGCAAATTCTGGGAAGTACGAATCTGCTTCTATTAGAGTTCTTGACCTTAGCGGCAAAGAGGTGATTTGGCAGCAGGTGAACCATATTAAGGAAGATCTTGAAATTGACCTCAATGCCGTCAATAAAGGTATCTATTTAATTGAGGTTGTCTTTGATGAAAAATACTTCTACCGATCTAAAGTGATTAAGGATTAATCCTTTTTAAGAAATCGACATATTTCAGGATTCCTTCCTCTAGTGAAATAAAATCCATCGGACATCCGATGGATTTTATTTTCTGCATATCCGCAACAGTGTGATTTTGATAGGCCTGTTTCATCTTTTCTTCGGGCTCGAAATACGTTGTAGTTATTTGTTCACTTAACGCAATAGATAGGTGTTGTACGATATCATTAAAACTGCTCGCTACCCTACTGCCAAGATTGTAGATACCATTCTCCTTTCTATGGTTCATTAACCAATAAAGGGTGTTTACTACATCATCAATATAAACGAAATCTCGAGTTTGCTCTCCGTCTCCAATTACCGAATCGGAGGAGGCGAATAGCCTAACATTACCGGCACTAGTGGCCTGTAAATAAGCTTGATAAACCATTGAAGCCATGTGTTTCTTATGTCCTTCTTTTGGTCCGTACACATTAAAAAATTTCAATCCGCACCAATAAAACGGTTTTTCTTTTTGCTCTAAAGCCCAAATATCAAAATCTTGCTTTGATTGACCATAGGCATTCAGTGGCTTCAACTTTGGGATCATTGCATGGTCATCTTTGAAACCTTGCTCGCCAGCTCCGTAGGTTGCGGCACTACTTGCATACACAAAAGGTATCTGCTCTTCATAGCATACCTTCCACAGCATTTTTGGATAATCAATATTGTATTGCTGGAAGAGCTGTTGGTCTGTTACCAGAGTATCCGTAATTGCGCCCAAGTGAAATACAAATTCCACTTCCTGACCATGTTGTTTGAGCCATTCAGGAAGATTTTCAAAATGCAATAATTTGGATATTCTAAGTCCTTTTAGATAATTGTGCCCAGCCTTCACACGAAATTCGTCAACCGCCACGATAGCATTGAAATTGCCCTCATTTAGACGTTTGATCAATGCACTGCCTATAAATCCATTCGCGCCCGTTACTACTATCATCTGATCGGTTTTGGTAAAAATAACTAACTCTCTTTTAAGGCTTCTGCGAGCTATCGTTTCTTTCTATCTTTGCGCGAGATAAAGATTCGCATGATTTACGTCAGTAGGAAAGAACATTTCAACGCAGCTCATAAACTGTACAATCCCAATTGGACTGAGGAAAAAAACATAGAGGTTTTTGGCCCTTGTGCCAATGAAAACTGGCATGGACACAATTTTGATATGATTGTGACTGTGAAAGGTTTACCGGATCCCGATACAGGATTTGTGGTTGATTTGAAGAAATTAAGCACTCTTATCAAGATAGAAATCACAGATAAAGTGGATCACAAAAACCTAAATATGGACGTAGATTTCATGCTTGGCAAACTAGCCAGTTGTGAAAACTTAGTATTGGAGTTTTGGAAAATATTAGAGCCCCGTATTGGCGGACTTGGCAAACAATGCGCACTTCATTGCATCAAACTCTACGAGACCCCACGTAATTACGTAGAGTATTTCGGTGAGAAGACTTCATGAAAATCTTCTTTCTTGCAGGAGAGCATTCGGGAGATTTGCACGCTAGTGCTGTCTCGAATGAATTAAAGCTGCAAGATTCAGATGTCACTTTAGTTGGTTGGGGAGGTGATGCCATGCATAATGCTGGTGTAGTTATTCTTCGACATTTCAATACTTTCCAAGCTATTGGAATCTCCAGTGTCATCAAGCAAATATTCAAATTCAGATCACTCTTTAAAGAATGCTGCCGCTGCATAGAGGAGATCAAGCCTGATGCGGTTGTTTTAGTTGATTTTGCTGGTTTCAATTTGCGAATTGCTCGCTTTGCTAAGAAGCAGGGAATCAAAGTGGTTTATTATATACCACCAAAAGTATGGGCATGGATGCCGAGTCGGGTGAAGTGGCTTCAAAAATATGTAGACCTCACCTTGGTCATATTTCCTTTCGAGAAAGATTTTTTAGAGCAGCATAGAGTGAATACAGTTTATGTTGGAAATCCCACACTGAAGAGCGTTGAGGGGTATCTACCAGATAATGAATTTATTAAGCTATATCATGAACGAAAACCCATTGTCTTTTTGCCAGGAAGCAGGCCTTCTGAGATTAAAAAGATGATTCCGATCATTAGTTCACTTGCTGAAATGTTAGCAGAGCGCAAGTTTTTGGTGGCAGGTATTTCTAATGTGGAATGGGCTTTATATGATGGCATCATTGGCCTTTCTAATGTGGAGGTTGTTTTTGATCGCACCTTCGATCTCCTTCATTCATCCAGTGTATCTATCGTTACATCCGGTACAGCAACGCTAGAAGCTGCGCTGCTTGGAGCTCCGCAAGTGGTAGTCTATAAGACATCAGCACTCAACTATTTCATAGCTCGGCTATTGATTAAAGTTGAATTTATTTCCTTGGTCAACTTACTTCTCAACCGAACCCTTGTTTCAGAATTGATCCAATCAAGTTGTACAGCAGAAAGGATAGGTCAGGAGATAGAGAGACTTGAAAGTAACGAGGTGATGCAAAAAAAAATCTCCGAAGGTTATTCGGAGATTAAAGATACTTTGATTTTTAAAAATCAATCTGAAAGTGCAGCAAGTGCTATACTTAAATTATGCCGCTCTTAGTTTATTGAATTTCGATTTCTCAAATTTCTCTATTGCATAATCCAGCGTAACTTCTATTTCTTTGATTTCATCATCAGATGGTATGTCAAACATAGCATCAGTAATGATTGCTTCACAGATAGATCTAAGGCCACGAGCACCCAGTTTGAACTGAAGTGCCTTCTCAACAATATAGTCAAGAGCTTCAGGTGACATAGTCAGCTCAACATCCTCCATTTCAAAGAGCTTTTGATACTGCTTGATAAGCGCGTTCTTCGGCTTGGTCAAGATCTTTTTCAAAGCATCTCCATCCAATGGATCTAAGTGGGTTAGCACTGGCAGTCGACCTATAAGTTCTGGAATCAAACCAAAGCTTTTTAAGTCTTGTGCTGTGATGTATTGGAGGAGGTTTGTCTTATCAATGTTGTCAGAAAGCAAATCTTCACCGTTTGCAAACCCGATAGGTCGGGTATTGAGTCGGTTAGCAATATGTCTTTCTATTCCGTCGAAAGCTCCACCACAGATGAAAAGAATATTCTCAGTATTTACCGAGATCATTTTTTGATCAGGGTGTTTTCTGCCTCCTTGAGGTGGCACATTTACCGCAGTACCTTCCAACAGTTTTAGTAAAGCTTGCTGAACACCTTCGCCACTTACATCTCTTGTGATCGATGGATTGTCAGATTTCCGTGCAATTTTATCGATCTCATCAATATATACAATACCTCTTTCAGCTGCTTCCACCTCATAATTCGCAGACTGTAGGAGTCTGGTTAGGATGCTTTCCACATCTTCACCTACATAACCAGCTTCTGTTAAGACAGTTGCATCAGCTATGCAGAAAGGCACCTCGAGGATCTTAGCAAGTGTCCGAGCCAAGTAAGTTTTGCCTGTGCCAGTTTGCCCAACCATCACGATGTTAGATTTTTCAATCACCACATCATCTTTAGATGAAACCTGCATCAGTCGTTTATAGTGGTTGTAAACAGCCACTGACATATACTTTTTCGCTTCATCCTGACCGATTACGAATTCATCCAAATGACGTTTCATATCGACCGGTTTGATTAGGTTGAAGGAAGGGCTTTCAGAACTACTCTTAGTCTTCAGTTCTTCATTCAATATTTGTTGAGCTTGTGAGATACATTTATCACAGATGTGGGCATGAATACCCGAGATCATTAGATCTACATCTTTCTTATTTCTCCCACAAAAGCTACAGGTTACTTGTGCTGCCATTATTTTTTAGGATTTCTTTCTAATACTTCGTCGATAAGGCCATATTCTTTGGCTTCAGCCGCACGCATCCAATAATCTCTATCTGAGTCTCTTTCAATTTCTTCGTAAGTTTTACCAGAATGAGAAGATATTATAGAGTATAAATCTTTACGGAGTTCTTGCATTTGCTTCAGCGTGATTTCCATATCTCTTGACTGACCCTGCATTCCGCCAGATGGTTGGTGTATCATGATTCTCGCATGTGGAAGTGCAGATCTTTTACCTTTAGCACCACCAGTCATTAACACCGCTCCCATAGAAGCTGCCATGCCAGTACAGATCGTGGCTACATCAGGCGCTACATATTGCATCGTATCATACATTCCTAGACCAGCATATACACTGCCCCCTGGACTGTTAATGTAGAGTAAGATATCTTTTTTGGAATCAACCGACTCTAAAAAGAGCAATTGTGCGGTGATAATATTGCCAATGTTTTCTTCTACCTGCATGCCCAGAAAAATGATTCTGTCCATGATCAATCGGGAAAAAACATCAATTTCACGAAAATTAGTTGGGCGCTCCTCTATGACAGCTCGTGTCATGTTTTCTACCGTATTTGCATAAGCATCAAACGTAGAACCACTAATCCCTTGGCCTTTTACGGCAAATTTTCTGAACTCTTCTTTATCTATTTTATCAAACATGTTTTCAAGTTAGCTTAACTGAGTAAAAATAAAAAAGTCCTTATTATATAAGGACTTCTCTATAACCTGTTTTCGATCTGGTTAGTTTCGTTTATAGATTTCTAAATTCATCTATCGAGATACTTTTTTCATTTATCGTGATATTAGCCTTCAAGTAATCGAATACTTTTTTGTTCAAAACCTGATTGTGAACTTTCATGTAGTTATCGCCATTCTCAGCCTGAAGGTAATTTTGAGCGAACATATCTAATTTATCATCCATTTGACCGATAAGTCCTGCATTACCAAATTGCTGACGAATTAGGTTTTTAGCGTCCTCCACTACTTCCTCATTTTCCACTTTAAAAGATTGTGCTTTTACCAGTTTATTTCTAATCAAAGACCATTTCAACTCTTTGGCGTAAGATTCATATTCCGCTTGCAAAATCTCTTCAGTGATTTTATCGTTGGTTTTTATCAACCATGACTTAAGGAATGAATCAGGAAGACTGATTTTAGTTTTTTCTATTAAATGCTCTTTCAGCTGATAGTCGAAGTACTGCTCTTCTTCAGTTTTGAAGCTATTGCCAACAGACTCTTTTACTTTGTCCATGTAGGAAGCGGCATCTGTCACAGTCCCATCTCCAAAAGTTTTATTAAACAACTCTTGATCCATAGCTGCAGGCTCTTGACGAGTAATCCCTTTTACTTTAAAGGTAGCTTTGGTTTCAAGTGCTTCAAAATCATCATGTGACATCTTGATTTGGTGATGCAACTTGTGACTGTCTTTGTAAAGCTTTTTTGGATCAAAGGTTACTTCATCATTTTCCTTCAAATCAATAAATTTCTTCACCAATTCGCTTTCAACTTCATCCAAATCAATACTTACTTCATTGTCTATCGAACCATCTTCACTTTTGATATCTCCATAAAGAATGTCTTTATCAGCTGACTCAGAAGGAGTAGTTGTTTCACCAAATTGTCTTCTGAGATTATCTATAGTCTCTTTTAAAACTTGGTTATCAACCTTGATAGCATGCTTATCTATCTTCATCTTGCCGTCGATAGTAAGATCAAAGTCTTCAGCAAAACCTACACGGTATTCAAAAATGTAATCCTTTTGCGTGTCGAAATCCAAAGTTTCAAAGTCTTCTTTGGGCATTGGCTCTCCAAGAAACTGATATTCACTTTCTCGCAAATAAGTATTCAGACTTTCAGAAACTATACTGTTGAGTTCTTCAAGGAAAATTCCCTTGCCATACATTTTTTTTACCAGTCCTTCAGGTACTTTACCGGGTCGAAAACCTTTAATATTTGCTTTCTTGCTGTAGTCCTTGATCTTTAATGATACGCGTGGTTGGTAATCGGATTCCTTTACGCTAACTTTAATTAAAGCTTCTGTCTTGTCGATTTTGTCGAGTGAGATGTCCAATGTGGTCGTTATTATTGATGATAAATTAAAAACCCTCTTACACATCCCGAAATGGATCGGAATCGGAAAGAGGGTTGATTTTTGGTGCGGATGGAGGGACTCGAACCCCCATGCCTCGCGGCGCTAGATCCTAAGTCTAGTGCGTCTACCAATTTCGCCACATCCGCATTTTTTAGGAGTGCAAAGATATGCAAAAGTTTATTTCATAAAAATCTAAAGAGAAGAATTTATTTGTGATGATTGAGGTCGATTTTGAAGAGGAGAAAAAAGAAATAATTCGGCGCTATAGAAGACTGCTGAGACATGCTAAACCAATACTGAAAGAAAAGGATTCAGAATTGGTGAGAAAGGCGTTTAATCTTTCCCTAGAGTCTCATAAGGATATGCGCAGGAGATCTGGGGAGCCATATATTTTCCACCCAATAGAGGTTGCGCAAATCTGTATCAGTGAGATTGGTCTTGGTACCACTTCATTAGTAGCGGCTTTGTTGCACGATGTTGTTGAAGATACAGATATCCAGTTGTCAGATATCGAGAGGGAGTTTGGGCCTAAGATCGCTAAGATTATAGATGGCCTAACCAAAATCTCGGGTGTATTCGAGCAGGGCAGCTCGCAGCAAGCTGAGAATTTTCGAAAGATGCTGTTGACACTTTCGGATGATGTCCGTGTTATACTGATTAAATTGGCCGATCGATTGCACAACATGCGTACCCTTGGCAGTATGCCAAGAGATAAGCAACTGAAAATTGCAAATGAAACGATCTATCTATACGCGCCATTAGCGCATCGATTGGGACTATATGCCATCAAATCTGAGCTTGAGGATTTGTATTTAAGGTATACAGATACAGATACTTACAAGCATATTGCCTCTAAGATCAATGCGACACGGGAGGCAAGGAAGAAATTTATAAGAAATTTTATTAAGCCTATAAAAGATGAGCTAAGTGGACAAACCTTCGATTATGAGATAAAAGGGAGGCCAAAATCAATTCACAGCATACATAATAAGATAAAGAATCAAAATGTAACCTTTGAGGAGGTTTATGATCTTTTTGCTGTAAGAATTATAATAGATACTGAAGTTGAAAATGAAAAGGCAGCTTGCTGGCAAGCTTATTCTATAGTTACAGATTACTATCAGCCTAACCCCGACAGACTGAGAGACTGGATAAGTATTCCAAAATCTAATGGTTATGAATCACTTCATACCACTGTGATGAGTAATAAGGGCCAATGGGTAGAAGTTCAGATCCGTACGAGGAGAATGGATGAAATAGCAGAAAAGGGGTATGCTGCACATTGGAAATACAAAGAGAGCAAGAATAAGGACGCTGATAAAGGTCTAGAGATGTGGATTTCTAAGGTGCGAGAGATATTAGAACAAAATGACTCCTCGGCTATTGAGTTTGTAGATGATTTTAGATCCAATTTATTTCATGACGAAGTATTTGCGTTTACGCCAAAAGGTGATTTGGTGACATTACCCAACGGCGCAACAGCCTTGGATTTTGCATTTGATATTCATTCAGAAGTTGGTGCGCATTGTCTGGGTGCCAAAGTCAATCAAAAACTAGTACCACTCAATCATATTCTAAAGAATGGTGACCAAGTGGAAATCTTAACCTCAAAGAAGCAAAAGCCAAATGAAGACTGGTTAAAGTATGTTGTCAGTTCTAAGGCAAAATCTAAGATCAAAGACTCTTTAAAAGAAGAGAAGCGACAATTTGCTATAGAAGGTAAGGAAGTTGTCAAAAGAAAATTAAAGCAACTTAAGATCCCGTTTAGTCAGGATGCACTCGTTCAACTCACCAATTATTTTGAGGTAAATACGCCTGGTGATTTATTCTATTTAATTGGGAAAGGCAAGATCGATCATAATCTCATTAAGAAATTTACTGAGGTAAGAACTGAAGACCCTAAACATAAACGAGGCAGTGACCCAGAGCTAGTCAAGGATGAACCAAAGCAAACCAAGGGGGATCACCTTGACCTATTACTGATAGGTGAAGACATGGATTTGGTGGATTATAAATTTGCCAAATGTTGCAATCCGATTCCTGGAGATGATGTTTTTGGATTTGTTACGGTAAATGATGGCATCAAAATTCATAGGACGACATGCCCAAATGCTGCTGAATTGCTTTCAAATTACGGGTATCGTGTCGTCAAAGCCAAGTGGACTTCAGCTCAGGACAACTCCTTCTTGGCAGTATTAAGCCTTATCGGGACAGATAGAATTGGGTTAATCAATGACGTGACGGCAATTATTTCAGGTGAATTAAAAGTAAATATGAGGTCAATTACTATAAATACTGAAGGAGGTATTTTTGAAGGTGAAATTCAACTTTACGTGAGTGACACCAAGCATATTGATCAATTGACCAGTAAGTTGCAGCAGGTTGCTGGAGTAGTTTCGGTACGCAGGCAGAACTAGATATTCTACTTCACCTCTTATTTCTATATTTGCGCAAAATCAAATCGAGTAGTGGTAGTTTTCGAAGAGGTAAAAAATATTTTCACTCAATTTCTTGAGGTTCAGAGCTTGCGCAAAACGCCTGAGAGGTACGCCATTTTGGAGGAAATCTATTCTGGGCAAGGGCATTTCGACGTGGAGAGCCTTTTTATTAGTATGAAAGACCGTAATTATCGAGTGAGCCGCGCTACTGTTTATAACACCCTAGATTTGTTAGTAGAGTGCAACTTAGTGACCAAGCATCAATTCGGTAAAAATCTAGCACAGTTCGAGAAGGCATACGGTTTTCGCCAACATGATCATTTGATCTGTACAGAATGCAATAAAGTAATGGAGTTTTGTGATCCACGTATCCAAAACATTCAAAATACCGTTGGTCAACTTTTGCAATTTGAAGTTATTAGTCATTCATTAATTCTTCATGCAAATTGCAAGAAGGAGAGTTGTGAGAATAAAACAAAAGTCAATTGATGGAATACAAACATGAAATTTCAGGAAACCAGCTGAGACTCACTTTTAGTGGAGATTTGATTGGGGAAAATAACGGACCACAGATTGTAGAAATTGTCAATGATGCTATCAATAAAGGGGGTCGTTATTGTCTTATAGATATAGACAATGTTAGATATATAAATAGTAGTGGGATTGGGGTTCTGATTACGATTTTGACCAAATTCCGAAATAAAGG
>JBLIFO010000007.1:32500-34127 GCA_047633875.1 Marinoscillum sp.
AATCGGAGTGACTTGGGAAAGTCAACCATAGAAGGTGAAAGTCCTGTACGAGTAAAGTTGTATTACCTAGTAGTATCCTGAGTAGGGCGGGACCGGAGAAATCCCGTCTGAATCCACCGGCACCATCCGGTAAGGCTAAATACTCCTGAGAGACCGATAGTGAACCAGTACCGTGAGGGAAAGGTGAAAAGTACCCTGAGTAAGGGGGTGAAATAGTACCTGAAACCGTGCGCTTACAAGCGGTCGGAGCCCTTTAGTGGGGTAACGGCGTGCCTTTTGCATAATGAGCCTACGAGTTGTCGTTGTTGGCAAGGTTAAGTTCTTAAGGAACGAATCCGGAGCGAAAGCGAGTCTTAACAGGGCGCTTAGTCAGCAGTGGCAGACGCGAAACTTTGTGATCTACCCATGAGCAGGGTGAAGTGTAGGTAACACTACATGGAGGCCCGAACCAGTAAACGTTGAAAAGTTTTTGGATGACTTGTGGGTAGGGGTGAAAGGCCAATCAAACTGAGAGATAGCTCGTACTCCCCGAAATGCTTTTAGGAGCAGCGTGTGGGTTTAGTTTATTAGAGGTAGAGCTACCAATTGGACTAGGGGGAGTCAAATCCTACCAAATCCAGATGAACTCCGAATGCTAATAAATATACCACACAGTGAGGGTTTGGGTGCTAAGGTCCAAATCCGAGAGGGAAAGAACCCAGACCTACAGCTAAGGTCCCTAAATCTACGCTAAGTTGAACTAAGGAGGTCCAGTTGCTTAGACAGCCAGGATGTTGGCTTGGAAGCAGCCATTCATTTAAAGAGTGCGTAACAGCTCACTGGTCGAGCGACAGGGCATCGATAATAATCGGGCATCAAGTGTAGTACCGAAGCTTAGGATGTATTTATACATGGTAGGGGAGCATTCTCTAGGCGGAGAAGGTGTGCTGTGAGGCATGCTGGAGCGTAGAGAAGCGCAAATGTAGGCATAAGTAACGATAATGCGGGCGAGAAACCCGCACACCGATAGACTAAGGTTTCCCCGGCAATGCTAATCATCCGGGGGTCAGTCAGGACCTAAGGCAAACCCGAAGGGGGTAGTCGATGGCCAACGGGTTAATATTCCCGTACCACCTTTATTTTCGATGGAGTGACGGAGTAGTGAAAGCATCGCGTACTGACGGAATAGTACGTTGAAGGGTGTAGGTATTAGACGAGTAGGAAAATCCGCTTGTTTAGCTGAACCTGATAGTACCACAATCCTACGGGAAAGTGGATAGTGTGCCTAATCAGACTTCCAAGAAAAACTTCTAAGGCTAGGATAAAGGTGCCTGTACCGTAAACCGACACAGGTAGTCAAGGAGAGAATCCTGAGGTGCTCGAGTGAATCATGGCTAAGGAACTAGGCAAAATGGCTCTGTAACTTCGGGAGAAGGAGCGCCTCCAGCAATGGAGGCCGCAGTGAAAAGGCCCAGGCGACTGTTTATCAAAAACACATGGCTTTGCGAAATTGAAAGATGATGTATAAGGCCTGACACCTGCCCGGTGCTGGAAGGTTAAGGGGGGGAGTTAGCTTCGGCGAAGCTCTGAACTGAAGCCCCAGTAAACGGCGGCCGTAACTATAACGGTCCTAAGGTAGCGAAATTCC
>JBLIFO010000008.1:0-34056 GCA_047633875.1 Marinoscillum sp.
GACCATTAACTCGCTGATTTTGTCCCATCTTCCAAGGTGAGATTTTTAGAAGCTAAAGCGAAATGCACTAAAGTGCATAGTTTTAACTCCAATTTGAGACCAATAAATAGCCTTGACGATATCGAGCAACTTGCATTGCATATGGATTACGATGACGCATTTGTAGCTTACATCAACGGAACTGAAATCGCAAGAGCCAATATTACTGCCAACGGACCTCCTAAATTTGACCAACCTGCAGATAATTTTGATCACGAAGCTCAAATGTATCAGGGAGGAGTTCCTGACTTTTTTCTCATAGAAAATATGTCACAAGTGCTCCAGCAAGGAGAAAATGTGATCGCTATACAGATACACAATCATAGTACCGGATCATCTGACATTACCGCCATACCATTCCTCAGCACAGGGTCATCATCAGGAGAAAGTTCACCATCCCCCTATCTCCAAACCATCAAAAATAATCTCCACACAAATTTCGAACTCAATGCAGATGGAGAAACATTATTACTCTTCAATGCTTCGAATGATTTGATAGACTCTCTAACTTTCAAGTCTATTGCCACTGATATTTCATTTGGCAGAAAGCCAGATGGCAGCAATGATTGGGCATACTTCAGTACGCCAACACCATCAAACCCTAATAATTCAGATGGATTCTCTTCCCAATCTAGCGAAGTACACTTCTCCATCGCCGGAGGGTCATACTCCACCGAAAAGGAAGTAACACTATCCTCCGACCATTCTGAAGACAATATCTACTTCACCACGGATGGCTCACTACCTTCTTCCTCAAGCACAAAATATAATGGCACTGCAATCAGACTTACTGAATCCACTAGTATGCGTGCGCAAGTCATCAATGAAAACTCCCTGCCAGGGCCAATTGCCACTCAAACTTTTCTGATAAAAGTAAACCACACTTTACCAGTAGCATCAGTAACAACAGACCCAATCAATCTTTGGGACGATCAAGAAGGCATATATGCCCGGGGGCCTAATGCCCAACCTGACTACCCGTACTTTGGCGCAAATTTCTGGGAAGACTGGGAAAAGCCAGTGCACTTTGAACTCATAAATACGGAAGGAGAAGTAGCGCTATCGCAAGATGTGGGAATGAAAATATTTGGCGCATGGTCCCGAGGCAATGACCAGAAATCCTTTTCACTTCATGGTCGAAAATCACATGGGGATAATACGCTTTCATATCCATTTTTCGACCAATTAGCCATAGAGGAATTTTCGAGTATGATTCTAAGAAACTCGGGAAACGACTGGAATAACACGATGTTCAGAGATGCATTCCTGACCTCCCTTTTTCACCCTGAAGTGGATAAGCAAGCCTACGAACCGGCGATCGTATACATCAATGGAAAGTACTGGGGCATTCAAAATATCCGAGAAAAGGTCAACGAAGATTTCCTTGCTGCACATCACAACCTAGATCCAGATGATATAACCATTCTGGAGTTAGATGCCATTCCAGTAGAAGGAGACGAAACGGCTTATATAGAACTTATGGAGTACGTCAGTAGCCACAATCTATCGGTGAATGAATACTACGAGTACGTAGCTTCCAAAATAGATATCTCCAATTTCATTCAATATCAGATAGGAAATATATTCATTGATAATAAAGACTGGCCAGGAAATAATATCAAGTATTGGAAATCTACGGCACCAGAAAGCAAATGGAGATGGATAGCTTATGACACAGATTTCGGCTTTGGCATTTGGGGTGAAAGTCCTAACCATAACACCTTGAATTTTGCACTTCAATCAAATGGTCCTGACTGGCCAAATCCGCCATGGTCTACTCTTCTCCTTAGAAAGCTTATCCAAAATGAAGATTTCAAACAGCAGTTTGTCAATGCTTTTGCCGATCAACTTAATACCACTTGGCAATCCAGCAACATTACTAGCATCATCAATGAAATATCTTCAGGAATCGAGCCCGAAATAGGTAACCACATGAATAGATGGGGAGGAAATTCTAATAATTGGCAAAATCAAGTTAAAAATTTAAAAACCTACGCCAGTGCGCGTCCAGGCTATGTTTATAGTCATTTAACCACCCGCTTTAATCTTGGATCTCAAACTACTTTAAGAATAAACGCTAACAGCTCAGAGGGTCTAGTAAAACTGAATACACTTAGGCTCAATACCTTCCCTTGGTCCGGGACATATTTCAGCCAAATGCCTATAGAACTTGAGGCCATACCACAGGCGGGCTATCGCTTTCTGAGATGGGAAGGAGATTTCACCTCTACAGAAAGCGTAATAGAGATATCACTTTCAAGCACGACGGAATTAACTGCTGTTTTTGAACTTGCTAATGAGCTAAACGCAATCTTGATCAATGAAATCAACTACAACCCTCCAAAAGAATTTGACACAGAAGACTGGATAGAATTATTCAACAAGTCTAGTAAGGCTGTTGATCTGACCGGCTGGATACTAAAGGATGATGACAATGAGCATTCATTCAGTTTTCCAAGCATATCTGTAGCTAGCCAAGAATTCCTGATTGTTTGTAGAAACAAAGACATGTTCGAATCATTCCATCCGAATATTACCGCATTGGGTGACTTAGATTTTGGTCTTTCTGGGGATGGAGATTGTGTTCGACTATATAACAAAGCTGGCGAGTTAGCTGACGAGACATGCTACCTAACAGAAGCGCCTTGGCCAATGGCTGGTAAAGGATACACGCTGGCTTTGAAGTATCCAAATATGGACAACAGTCAGGCTGACAGCTGGTATTTACTTGGCGAAAATGGCAACCCAGGAGAAGGAAATGTTTTAGATGGGTCATTCACACTTCGATCTCTGATTGATGACGATATTATAATATTCCCCAACCCCGTTTATAGCGACTTGATTTCTTTCACCGTTTCAAACCCTATTCAGAACCCCAATATCTTCCTGATTGATTTAAATGGAAAAAAACTCGACCTATCGAATACCCTTACAAGTGAAAATGATTTGATGACCGTTCAGCTACCCTCAGAGCTCTCCAATGGATTGTACCTACTGCAAATCGAACTGAACAACGACACTAAGGTGGCTAGAGTGTTCATCAACAGGTAGTCGCTGCCTGAGGCTGCATTTCCCTAAAAAGATAGGTCGTACTAGATCACCTATGCCTATTGGCCAAAAGAGGCGGTGGCTCACCGTTGAAAGGGTTCCACCTACCAATGGTTTTGGCATCCATGCCAGAGACGCGCATCACGGATCTGTCTCCATAGCGATCACGGATATAGTCCATCGCATGATAAAGATTGAGTTGCTCCTCGCTATCATCGAAAAGATCAATCTGATACAATCCATTGACCAATTCACTCATCCGTACACCGATGAGACGAACAAGCAGTCGTTTGTTATACAACCTATCAAACAAATCCAATGCCTTAGGAATGAGCGAGTGATCTGCCGCCGTATAGGGAATCCTAGCCTGCAGGGTATAGGTGTTAAAATCTGAGTAACGCAACTTTACCGTGATACAAGAAGTAAGCTTCTCTCCCCTCCTCAGTTGGAACCCAAGATTCTCCACCATCGCCGTAAGGATACCTTTGAGCTTCACCACATCTATGGTATCTCTATCAAAAGTGCGCTCTGTAGAAATCGACTTGCGCTCAGAGTAAGGCACTACTAACGAGTGATCTATCCCGTTGGCCTTGTGCCAGATAGCCACTCCATTGGCACCAAAAGCACGCTCCATCAAGTCAACAGACATCTCCTGTATGGTGTGAATCTTCCGTACACCAAGACTCACCAGCTTGCTGTAAGTCTTCTCTCCCACCATGGGAATTTTCTTAACCGACAGTGGAGCCAAAAATTGTTTTTCGTGACCATAGTCTATCATCAGATGGTTGTTGGGCTTTGCTTCGTTGGTGGCCACTTTGGAGACGGTCTTGTTTTCGGACAAGCCAAAAGAAATGGGAAGCCCAGAGTCACGAAGCACTTTTGCCCGAATCTCTGTAGCTAGCTTTAGATTCCCAAAAAACCTATCCATGCCCGTGAGATCCGCATAAAATTCATCGATAGAGCTTTTCTCCAATATCGGCACCTCTCCACGAATAATTTCCGTCACCATTTTGGAGTACTTGGTATAATCTGCGGAGTTGCCTCTAATGATCTGCGCCTCAGGACATAGCGATCTTGCCAATTTCATTGGCATAGCAGAATGTACACCAAACTTCCTTGCTTCATAGCTGCAAGCAGCCACCACGCCACGGTCACTTGTGCCTCCTATCAAAACAGGCTTACCAATAAGTGCAGAATTCTTCAACCTTTCTACAGAAACGAAGAAGGTATCAAGATCAAGATGGAGGATAGATTTCATTCAGTAAAACTAATTATTTTAGTCTTACTAAATATTTTAGCTTAAAGAAATTGTCAGATTATTTTTAGGGAAAGGATGAATCAGCATTAGACACATGTGCGAATTCTTTTTTTACAAAAACGAGTAAAACAAACGATGATATGCTTGTAAAAGCATCGTTGTTGGAAACATGAATTATCGAAAAACATCAACTAAAGAACAATTTCCAACCTGAAGCTGTTGACTAAAAAATGATACATACTATGAGTAAAAGAGTTTGGTTAATCACAGGATGTTCGACTGGTTTTGGTCGGGAGTTGGTAAAAATAGTGGCTGGAAATGGTGAAATAGCCATCGGAACCGTTCGTAAGGCGTCACAAGTAGCAGAACTAGAAGCCATCAATCCTGAATTGGTAAAAGGTGTAGTATTAGATGTGCAAGATCAGTCTTCTATAAATGAGGCTTCAGCTTTGATTAAGAAAACCTATGGTCGACTAGATGTCTTGGTCAACAATGCTGGATACGGCTCACTCGGACCGATAGAAGAAACCAGCGAAGAAGAAATACAAAGACAATTTGATGTAAATGTCTTTGGCTGTGTGCGGATGATCAAGCTTGCGCTTCCTTTCATGCGATCACAACGCAGCGGTCATATTTTGAATATTACTTCCATCGCAGGACTAAATGGTTTTCCAGGAGTGGGTATCTACAACGGCAGCAAGTTTGCCCTCGAAGGAATCGGCGAAGCGCTAGCTGCAGAAGTAAAACATATCGGTATTCATGTTACGAATATAGAGCCCGGACCTTTCCGTACAGATTGGGCAGGGAGATCAGCTACTTTCAGTGAAGCCAGCATTCCAGAATACAATGAATCCGCCAAGAAAAACATGGAAGCCATCCAAGGTGCTAGTGGTAACCAAGTAGGTGATCCAATCCGCGGCGCACAAGCCATGTTTGATGTGACCAAATTAGAAAATCCACCGGTGCATTTACCACTCGGAGGTCCGGCTCATAAACGTGTTGGCATCAAACTGGAAGAAATGAAAGCGGAAATTGCCAAATTTGAATACTTAGGCAAACCGACAGATTATACAGAGGAAGAATTAGCCAAATTGAATGGTTAAAATTCAATTGATAGAGTTGTTCATTTTAGCTCAATCTTGAAAAATCAAGAACAGAATAAAAAACTGTCTGAGCGCAGCGAGTTCTTTTTATCCCTTGATTTTGAGAGCATTTAGTGTTAACAAATGAACACATCCTTGACTCTTTTTGGTTCTTTTTGGTGTCAAGACGAAAAAGAACAGAATGTTAGCTCAATCACAAAATACGAATACGAGATTGCTTCAAGGTTCAAATCTTTTCAAGCTTTAAACCTTTCGCAAAGACGCCAGATTTCGGCTGAATGTACATATGTGATCGGTGATATCACCGACCAAGAGCAAAAACCAATAATTTAGATGGCCATCATAGGAGCAATATTAAAAGCAGGTATCGGACTGAATCAGAAGCTTAGTTTTGAACTCAATTCTCCGCGCGAAAAACAAGAGGAAGAACTTCGAAAGCTGCTTAAAAAAGCAAAAGATACTGCTTTTGGCAAGTTTTATAATTTTGAAGCCATTCTAAAATCAGATTATGTAATTGCCGCCTATAAGGCTGAAGTACCGATACATAGCTATCGGGAGATGAATGGACGCTGGTGGGCACAGCAGCAAAGGCATCCAGATATTACCTGGCCAGGTCAACCCAAATTTTATGCGCTAAGCAGCGGTACCACGGGCAAGTCAAGCAAGCGAATTCCTATTACAGAGGACTATCTACAAAGTGCTAGAGCGGTGGGTACTTCTTTGGTAAAATCACTTCCTAATTTCGATTTTCCAGATACGCTGTTTGAAACAGAAGTGTTGATGCTCAGCAGCACAGCTAATCTCAATGAACACAATAGAGGCCATTTGGAAGGGGAAATCAGCGGCATCAACGTGAGTAATTTTCCGGGCTGGTATGATATGTTTTACAGACCTGGGAAGGAGATAGCAGCTATTGACAACTGGGATGATCGCGTGAGGCGAATAGTTGAGGAAGCTCCTAAATGGAATATTGGAGCCATCGCGGGTATCCCCTCTTGGGTATTGCTCCTACTTCAGGAGATCGTGAAAAAATATGAGCTTAAGAACATACACGAGATATGGCCCAATCTATCGGTATATGCCAGTGGTGGTGTTGCTTATGAAACCTATCGACAGGGATTTGATAAAATATGTGAAAAGCCACTCACCATCATTGATACCTATCTGGCATCTGAAGGTTTTTTTAGCTTTGTAGCCAGACCCAATACCATGTCAATGCAGCTTGCACTTGCTCATGGATACTTCTATGAATTCATTCCATTTGATAAAAGAGGAGTGGATGAACAGGGCAATCTTCTTGAAAATCCTGAATCTCATACCCTCTCTGAAGTCGTCTTGGATCAGGATTATGTATTGGTTATTAGTACTTGCTCGGGTGCGTGGAGATATATGATCGGTGATACCATCAAATTCACAAGCCTTGATCCTCATGAAATAAAAATCACTGGAAGGACCAAATTTTTCCTCAACGTAGTAGGCTCACAATTGTCAGAGGAGAAAATGGACGATGCTATTGTAGCAGTTTCCAAAAGTTTGAAAGTAGATGTGAATGAGTATTCTGTTGCAGCTATTAAAAATGAAGCGAATGAATACTACCATCAGTGGGTGGTAGTTTCTGATGATAAAATAGATGAGAATGAATTTCGAATGCAGCTAGATGAATCCTTAAAGGAATCCAATAAAAACTATAAAATTGCTCGCAACAAGGCTCTAAAAGCCGTCAAGCTGATAGTGATTTCAAAAATGACTTATTATGATTTTTTGGAGCACGGCAAGAAAAAAGGTGGACAGGTGAAAACCCCTAAAGTCATGACTGAAAAGAAAATGAGAAACTATCTGGACTTTATTGGATCATAATTTAGCTGAAGGCAAAACCACTTCTCCTTCTGGGCACAATTCTACAGCGCTGATAGGCAGATAAAATTTCGAAATCTTCTTGATATACTTCTCATCAATGAACCCGCTTTCTAGAAGAAATCGCTTGGAGGCCAGTATTTCAGATTTGAATCCTTTTTCTATGGCTATGTAGTCCGCTGCATGTTCAACCTTCCTCTTGAATTTTGGGTAGAAAAGGTATTTAAGCCCAAAACCAATCATGCTGATATTTCCATAAGGTTTGTAGTCGACTAGATGCCCAAGCTCATGTGCGAACCATCCTACGAGTACGTCCTCATCTAAGTCCTCAACCTTTATTTTTTTGCTATCTCTTACATAGACAGCCACTTTCACTTTGTAAATTTTTTTCCTTGAGAAAATACTTTTCAGTCGAATCACAGGCTGTGCCTGCATGGTAGAGGAACTTATGCGCTGTTGTGAAACGATGATTTCATGATCGCGTAGAGACTCGTATTGATCCAATACTTGAAAAAAGCATTGCCTGATTTTCTCATTTTCCAGATTCTGAAACTTTACATTCATGGAAGCAGATTTTTGTCCTTGAGCATGGAGCCCAATACAGATGGCGAAAAGGAGTAATGAATTTTTAATAATGATTGGAGAGATTAGCGATAGAATTATGAAAGATTAACCTGAAAAGACTTGAAAATGTTCGTATTGATGCAAATGGGGTTATTTCATCTCATCATCTTCCAATAACAATCTGGCTTTCGAACGACAACCAATTTAGGTAATTATTAAAACAGTTTTAAATAAGCTAAAAGATATTTCTCGTAAATGAGCACTTCAAAACTGGCTTTTCCTTTTGATAGGTGTTTTCACCTGCCAATTGTACAGATGTGTTCATTGTCAACACCGACTAGGAGCAAAATGGAGAATGATTATAAGGCATGATTTCACCTTGATTTCCTCTCTAAATCAGAAACTATGGGATCGCTTCAAGGTTTAAATTTTCTCAAGGTTTAAACCTAAAGGAAAAGACGCCAGATTTTCGTTCAGTTGACGCCTCGTTTGTAAAGACTCAAAGCCAGAACCAAAAAAAAATCCCCAGCCTTTCGGCTGGGGATTTTTTACATATTTCTCGAAAGAAACTTAATTATCCTATCTCTACCAATTCGATATCAAATATCAAATCTTGACTAGCTAATGGATGATTTGCATCGATAGTGATGGCTTCATCAGCCACTTCTTTGATAATTACATGTGTTTGTTTTCCATCCTGATTAGTCGCAACTAATGTCTGTCCTACTTCTGGCTTCATCTCTTCGGGCAGCTCCGCACGAGACACTTGCTGGATCAACTGATCATTTTTCTCACCATATGCTTCATCACAAGGGATGGTTACGGTTTTCTTTTCATTGACCGCCATTCCATTGACCGCCTCATCAAATCCTTTGATCATCTGACCAGCACCCACTGTAAACTGAAGTGGATCACGCTCCCGTGATGAATCGAAAATTTCGCCATTTGTAAGGGTGCCAGTGTAGTGTACTTTCACTGTATCGTTCGCCTTGGCTGTACTCATAATATTATATTTTTGTTTTTTATAAAGAGGTGAGGAATTAATACTTAGAGATTTAAGCAAATTGTCGCACCCGGACGTATGCCCTAAAAGTGCAAAGTTAACAATTGCCCTTAGGATTGAAACCAAAAGTCCCATTTTATGCCCTTAACTTGCAATGCATGAAATATTATCTTCTTATTCTCTTATTTCTTCTACCTTTCTTTTTTTGGAGTTGTAACCCAAAACCAAACTTCCAGCAAGACTGGCGTGCGCAGATCGATCTGGGAGAAAAAGTTCTGCCTTTCAATTTTTCGCTTGTTCAAGAAAACGGAAAGTGGATCGCGCATTTCCGCAATGGATCAGAGATACTGACCATGGATGAAGTGGTGATCGATGGTGATTCTATCCACATATCTATGGGCATATTCGATGCTTTCCTTCACGCAAAGCTTGATAATAATCTGCTCTCTGGCGTCTATTACAGAAAGTTTGCGGGGGACTATTACTTGCCCTTCAACGCAGCACCTGGATCGGAAAGATTTATCCGTTCAGTTGGAGAGTCAAAAGACTTTTCAGGGAAATGGAAAGTGATCTTTAATGAACCTGATGGAAGCACTTTTAATGCAATAGGAATATTTGAGCAAGCTGGACAATCACTCACTGGCACCTTCAGAACAGAAACGGGCGACTATAGATTTTTAGAAGGGAATGCCTTTGGCGAAGAAATGAAACTAAGCGTTTTTGACGGGAGTCATGTTTTCCTTTTTGAAGCTACGATGCGACCAGATGGGACTTTAATAGGCGGGTTTTGGTCCGGTAAACATTACTACGCGACGTGGACGGCAGAGCGCAGCGAAGATTTTGAACTCACTGATCCTGATTCTCTGACTTACTTAAAAGAGGGCTTTGACCAACTGACTTTTACTTTCCTAAACCTAGCAGACGATTCTGTAAGCCTCTCCGATTATTTCGGTAGACCAACAATCGTTCAGCTACTAGGAAGCTGGTGTCCAAACTGTATGGACGAAACGATGTTTCTTGTCGATTGGCTAAAAGATCATCCAGAAAGCAACCTTCAAGTAATCGGGCTTGCCTTTGAGTATAAAGATTACGAATATGCTAAAGCGCGTGTATCAAAACTGAAAGAAAAGCTCAACATACCTTATGAAATCCTGATCTCAGGATCGGAAAGCAAAATAGAAGCGGCCAAAGCACTACCAATGCTCAATAAAGTGGTTTCCTTTCCTACGTTGATATTTCTAAATAAAGACCATGAGATCATCAGAATCCACACAGGATTCAATGGACCAAGCACTGGTGCCTTATATGCTGAGTTTATAGAGGATTTTGAAAAGACAGTGGAGAAAATCGACTAGTCTACTTCGTGCGATCGATGGTAAACTGTACGAGTTGAGAAAGAGAGGTTCTATAAACGGAATCTGGCAATTGTGCCAGTAGATCATTTGCTTCCTGATGGTATCTACCCATTACATCGGTAGCATAATCGATACCTCCCGATGCTTTCACAAATTCTATCACTTCAGCCACACATTTTGGTTCGTCCGCACTGCGTTTGATGAGTTTACGAATTCTGGACTTCTCTGATTTCCCAACTTGATTGAGTGCGTAGATGAGCGGCAAAGTCATCTTTTTCTCTTTGATATCAATCCCCGTAGGTTTTCCTATCTCAAAAGAACCATAGTCAAACAAGTCATCTTTGATTTGGAAAGCCATCCCTACCTTTTCACCAAATTTTGTCATAAGCTCTTGCATAGCAAGATCAGCTCCTGCGGATGAAGCGCCCACTCTACAGCATGAAGTGATTAGGCTCGCGGTTTTCTGACGAATGATATCGTAATAAACCTCCTCTGTAATGTCCAGCTTTCTAGCTTTTTCCATCTGAAGAAGCTCACCTTCACTCATTTCCTTCACTGCATTTGAGACGATTTTGAGCAAATCAAAGTCATCATTATTTAGCGAAAGCAAAAGCCCACGAGAAAGAAGAAAATCTCCTACGAGGACCGCTATCTTATTTTTCCATAATGCATTGATGGAAAAGAAACCCCGACGATAATGCGAGTCATCCACCACGTCATCATGTACAAGCGTAGCTGTATGTAAGAGTTCTATCAGTGAAGCACCGCGAAAGGTCGACTCCTGAATGCCGCCAGAGGCACCTGCACTTAAGAAGACAAACAAAGGCCGCATCTGCTTACCCTTCCTTCTTACGATGTAGCTGGTGATTTTATCCAGAAGCATCACATTACTGCGCATACTTTTGCGGAATTTCTGTTCGAATTCCAGCATTTCATCAGCAACAGGTGCTTGGATATCTTTAAGTTGTAGCGACATTTAATTTCTCGTGCAATATTAACACCTGAGGGTGGCAATACAAATGGCTTTTCATGCTACACAACCTTTTGTATCGTGTAAAGTGTTTTATTTTCCCTGAATTTCATCATTATTAACGATTTGTCCTGAAAATGACCTCAAAAGCTGCAGAATACTATTTACTAGACGTCTTTACAGATAAAAAATATGGAGGAAATCCTCTAGCTATTTTCCCAGACGCTTCTGGCATTGATACAGAACTTTTTCAAACCATCGCCCGAGAGCTAAACCTATCGGAAACAGTCTTTCTATTTCCTTCAAAAAACAACGAGCCAATCAGCATGCGCATCTTCACTCCTGCCCAAGAGTTGCCAACAGCAGGACATCCAACTGTAGGTACAGGCTATTTTTTGGGTAAAGAGTTGGAGCATCCTGAGAATGGTTCCGTCGAACTAATGGTCAAGCAAAAGATCGGAGATATTAAAGTGATCATTAGCTACAAAAACGATGAAGTAGACTTGGTGACGATGCACCAACCTTTGCCTGTCTTTGGACCTACTCATGATGATCGACGAGAAGTATTCGCGAAGCTTTTGGGACTACAAACTGACGACATAGATAAGCTGCCAATCCAAGAAGTCTCTTGTGGAAATAATATTTTGTTGATCCCTTTGAAATCCTGCGATGCGCTGGCCAATATAGATTTCGATACCGCCATTTGGAAGCAAATAAAGCTCACCGTCAACAAAGCCTTTGTCTATATCTTCACCATTCATAATGTAAAAGATGGTGATGTAAAAGGTAGAATGTTTGCTCCCGAAACGGGAATCATGGAAGATCCTGCCACTGGCTCAGCAAACGGACCTTTAGTCGCTTACCTCACCCATCACCAAGCTTTGATTATGCCAATCAAAAGTCTTCAGGGTTATGAGATGGGTAGACCAAGCCAACTTTATTTAGATACCGAAACTGATGCAAATGGAGAAATCACAGCGGTTAAAGTGGCTGGAAAAAGTGTGCTCACGGGGAAAGGCATGCACTTTTTATGACAAGGGCAACAAATATGCATAAATTGCGAAACCATCCAGTCCCGCATAGATAAATTGAATGAGAAGACAGAAAGTCAGATACTCTGAAATAATTCCACGTACGCAGCAGTGGCCGATTGTTCAATTGGCAAGAGACAGGAAGCAATTCGTAGAAGAAGTGACGAACGAGTCATTCGACAGTCTCCGAACGATGAGCCACGGGAGATCGCTTCGCGAAGAGCTGGAAATGACCATCTACCGTGAAAAACTAAGAATCAAAGCCAATCCTTGGCGCGTAGACCCTAAAGACGATAAATCCTTTTGGAAAAGCATCCAAGATCGCTTAAGTGACTGTAGTGCACTTCCTCCTGAAGAATCTGCACCAATTGAAGAAGGTCTCCTTCGAGAAATCATCACAAGATATACCGAAGAAATTTCTGGAAATTTCAAGAAAAACTCCTACCGATTCGCTAGAGGGTTTATCACTTTCGGATTTGCAAGGCTTTTGAATGCGACAAGAGTCAAAGGAATTACATCTCTATTTAGCAGACAGCTAGATCTTGATGACAAAATCAACATAGTCGGCGAACCAGATCATATCAGAGAACTAGCGAAGCGCGGAACGGTGGTGATGGTACCTACTCATTTCAGCAACTTGGATTCCATCCTTATTGGTTGGGTGATACAGTTTCTTGGGTTGCCAGCATTTATCTATGGCGCAGGTCTCAATCTTTTCAATCTAAAAATATTCGCCTACTTTATGAATAGCCTTGGGGCCTATAAAGTAGACCGACGTAAGAAAAACCCTGTTTATTTAGAAACGCTCAAGACCTATTCTAGTCAAGCGCTACGCCGCGGTTGTCATAGTTTATTCTTTCCTGGCGGCACAAGATCACGGTCTGGTCATATCGAGAAAGACCTCAAACTTGGTTTACTCGGTACGGCTGTAGAAGCCCAGCGAATCATGTATGAGGAAGAAAGCGAAGGAGCTCCTGCAAAGAAAATATTTATCGTGCCCGTGGTGCTCAACTATCACTTTACTTTGGAGGCTCCTGCTTTAATCAACGAGCATTTAAAACGCATTGGTCAAGAGCGCTACTATAAAGAGGCGGATGAGTTTACGACATCCTATAAGATTGCTACTTTCCTTTTCAAGTTTTTCGCCAAAGGCTCAAACATATCTGTGAGTATAGGCAGAGGTATGGATGTACTAGGCAATTATGTGGATGACGAAGGTAATAGTATCGACAGCCTTGGTCTGCCTATCAATCCCAAAGATTATTTCATTTCAAATGGCATGGTGACCATAGATCACCAGCGCGAGACAGAATACGTCCGCATCCTTGCGAAACGTATCGTAGAAGAATACCACAAATACAATCGCGTGTTTTCAAGTCATCTTGTGGCTTATACGGCTTTCAAAATGCTAGAGCGCAAAAACCCAAAATTGGACCTTTATAACCTGCTTAGGTTACCAGATGAAGATTTGATAATTCCGTACGTCGAATTCAGACAGACTTGGAAATATCTGCGAAAACGACTTTTCAAATTGGAGAAAAAATCCAAAGTGGGTGTAGCAGCACACATGAAAGAAAAGTCTGACTTGGCTATCAAACTCGGCTTAGAGAATGTGGGGATGTACCATGATCAGCGACCACTTATCCGAAAAGGAGACGACATCATCGTTCAGGATATGAACACCTTATTTTACTATCACAACAGAATGGACGGCTATGGACTCGAAAAATATATCTAGCAAACCTATTGGCGTAATAGGAGCTGGTAGTTTCGGTACTGCCGTTAGCAACATCCTTGCGGAGAAGAGTAAGAAGGTGATTCTTTATGTGAGAACTCCCGAAAGAGCTGAGATATTGAAGTCTAAGCGATTGAGTTCAGGTTATGTGCTCAACGAACGCATAGAAGTGACTAACAGTTTAGAGTATGTAGGCAATGAATGCGATGTGATTTTCCCAGTAGTACCATCAGCAAACTTCAGGGCTATGATGAAGCAGCTGAGCCCATTCCTGAAACCTTATCACATCTTGATTCATGGCACCAAAGGTTTTGACCTAAACGTGGATAGATCAAAAATCAACGTGCACAACCCTCTTTCTCGAAATCATGTGCGCACGATGAGCGAGGTGATCAAAGAAGAGAGCTGTGTGGTGCGTGTCGGCTGTATGGCTGGGCCCAATTTGGCACGTGAAATCAGCGAAAAAAAACCTGCTGCTACAGTAATTGCAAGTCACTTCGACGAGGTAATTCGCGTAGGCCAGCAACTCCTAAAAACTGATCGATTCCTTATTTACGGTAGTAATGACCTTATAGGAATAGAGCTTTGTGGGATTCTTAAAAACATAATTGCCGTAGGTGCTGGTACCATAGCAGGCCTTGATCTCGGAGAAAATGCTAAGTCACTGTTCATCAGTCGTGGATTGGTAGAGATGGTACACATAGGCAAAACACTCGGAGGCAATGCTCAAGCTTTTCTTGGCTTGGCGGGAGTCGGTGACTTGATCGCTACTTCCTCAAGTAATCTCAGTAGAAACTTCACTGTTGGTAATCGACTAGCGAAAGGTGAAAACATCACCCAGATCATAGAATCTATGGAAGAAGTAGCTGAAGGTGTGAAAACCATCGACATTATCAATGAACTGTCTCAAACCTATAAAGTGCGCTGCCCTATCACGGAAACGCTTTTTAAAATCATCCACGGTGAGATGACTGTAAACGACGCGCACAAGTACTTGATGAAATTCCCATTCAGAGCGGAGATAGATTTTATTTAAAGCTGTATGGTTGACATTATACCTCTAAGACTTTCCTACAAATACGACCTATTTTATACTTTGTAATTATTTTTAAGTTGACATAAATGTTTTTTGTCTCTTAGGCGTTACATTGACATGATGCGACCTCTCAAGCCTTCTTTCTTTCTGTTGACAATACTTTTGATAGCAGCCTTTGGGTGCAGTGAAAAAGATGATCAGCCTATCAAAAACACTTCTGTTTACACAATCTATCGCGCCAATTACAATCCAGTAAGTGGTGAGGTAAAGGTGACAGAAATAGATCCTGGCGTACTGGAAATAAAGATTGCATTGCAAAACACAGACCCAGCGGGTAATCACCCTGCACACTTACATTTTGGATCTGTTAAGGAGGTAGGTGAGCTGGCTTTCGCACTCAATCCTGTAGATGGAGCTACTGGCATCAGCACCACAGTACTAAAAGAAGTACAGCTCTCCAACGGTGACATTTTGACTTACGACCGCTTTCGCGAAATGGATGGCAGCATCAAAATCCATATGGACGACTCCTATTACAAAAATATGGTCTTAGCCTTTGGAAATATTGGGAAGAATAAAGAATACCTATTTGGCGGAGTGGCTATCTGCACAGGCCACTAAAAGCTATTTCAATTCGTCAATCTCGGTCAAAGAAAAAGCTTCAGCCCTTTCTTCAAAGAGTAATTTAGTAGCAGCCCAAGTGGTTTTAAATAACTCCGTATGACGATAGTCATCAAGGCTTTGCTGACTATCCCAATGGCTCAGAGTATAATAAACAGATGGTTGGTGATGATCTCTGTGCAATGAAAGATATTGGCATCCAGGCATAGCGCGAATTTTAAACTTTGCATCATCGAAAATCGCAATAAATGCATCTATGTTTTCCTCTTTGAATGTCATTCTTACAATCCGTTTGATCATGTCTCGAAGATTATGGCTATTGGATAATCATGATGAATTCCCAGTAATTCGGATGCGTTGCCTTTGTTGATACCAATCTGTAAAAGGTCATTGCTATTGAAAAAAATAAAACACTCCCCTGACTCTACTTCATGAAAATCAGTATGCAGTTTAGAGATATTTTCTCTCCCAAAATGAACTTCGAAACCTTTGTTGCCATTGAGACGCATGATCGTCTCAAACTCTGACTTCAATATATTGGAGATCAAGTTGCCATAATGATCAACTCGGATGACATTGCCAGCAATTTCGCGCTTTGTTACTTTCAAATGTCGAGCGAAAAGTGTTTTGATTTCCGGCAAGGCAGTTCCAAAACCTTCTAAAGGTTTGCCGTTCGAAATTTGAGCAGCAATGGGGGCTAAAACATCTTTCGCCACAAAGGTAGACTTCACCAAACCATCCACTTTCAGCAAAACCTGTACTTCTGGGGATTGCGTAGAGAGCAAACTAAACAGCCCGCAATCATAACCTAAGAAAATATGACCTTCAAGTTTCAAACCTATAAGCTGCGAAGGTCGTTTGGCATTTAAATCAAGCGCACATATATGCACTGTACCTATTGGGAAATCTCGAAAAACACTTTTTAAGACATATGCAGCATGACCGATATCAGATGGGTTGATATGATGACTTATATCAATTACATTTAGCTTCGCGTCTAAAACCAGTATACCCGCTTTCACCGCCGCTACATAGTGGTCTTCGGTTCCAAAATCGGACATAAATGTTACTAAGGCCATAAAAGCGACTGGATATTTTCTTAACTAGAAACAAAAATATAGATTCTCTTACCAAGAAAAATTAATCACTTGTAAATCGACAATCATTTGTTAGAAAAGATCATTACTCTTGACAATATCTCCTTGATAGACTTCCTAGGAGTACAAAACCAAAACATAAAAGAAATAGCAAGTGCTTTTCCTGAGAGTAAGATTATTTCGCGTGGAAATGAGATTAGAATCCAAGGTACTTCCACCCAAATTCTAAAAATAAATGACATCCTGAATGGCCTCTTGAGTCACTACGAGAAATACGGAAACGTGACACATGACAATGTTAAATCCTTTATCGAGGAAGGTCAGCATAGCCACACGGGCAACCAAGGTGATATATTGGTGTTTGGTGTCCGTGGAGCAAAGATTGTCCCAAAGACGAAAAACCAAAAACTCCTCGTAGAGGCTGTTGAGAAAAATGATCTGGTTTTTGCCGTAGGGCCCGCAGGAACAGGTAAAACTTATATTTCTGTTGCGCTGGCAGTGCGTGCTTTGAAAAATAAGGAGGTCAAGAAAATCATCATCACCAGACCGGCGGTAGAAGCTGGCGAAAATCTTGGTTTTCTTCCAGGTGATCTCAAAGAAAAAATAGATCCATACCTCCGCCCAATCCATGATGCACTTAATGACATGCTGCCTTTAGAGAAACTGAAGCAGTATCGCGAAAGTGGAGTGATAGAAATAGCCCCTTTGGCTTATATGCGTGGACGAACCTTGAATAATGCTTACGTTCTCTTGGATGAAGCGCAAAACACTACCGCCATGCAGATCAAGATGTTTTTGACACGCATGGGGCCAGATTCCAAGATGATTATCACTGGTGATAGATCACAAATCGACCTTCCTCGCAATCAAAAATCCGGACTTATAGAGGCCTTGAATATCCTTAAGGATGTGGAGAATATTGGGTTTGTCACGCTTGATGAACGAGATGTTGTTCGTCACAAACTCGTACGAGAAATCATAAAAGCATACAATAATCACGACAATCATGATCAAAGTACTAAAAGCTGATACGGAGGTTTTACAAGCAAAAGCATTCACCATCAGGGCTGAGGTATTTGTAGTGGAGCAGCAAGTATCGCGAGAAGATGAATTTGACGAATATGAAACCATTTGTCAGCATTTTGTGGCAGTAGACGAATCAGAAAATCCTGTAGGTGCAGCGAGATGGCGAGTGACTGATAAAGGAATAAAGCTGGAAAGGTTTGCTGTAAAAGCTACCCATAGAGGTCAGGGCGTGGGTTCTATGCTTGTCAAAGCTGTATTGGAAGATATTTCTGAAAAGAAAGGCAAAGGACATTTTCTCTATTTGCATGCTCAGCTGACAGCCGTTGATCTGTATAAGAAATTTGGTTTTCAAACCAAAGGAGAGCAATTCAGCGAATGCGACATCATGCATTACATGATGTTTTTTCAGTCTTAATAGACATTTTATATCATAGTCCGTTGCTTGTTATCTGAAAAATGTAGATATTAAGCATCTACGTTTAGTTATGTACAAGTGGACAGCCTTTCCGTTTATCAGAGTTGCGCTGTGCCTATCAACAGGCATAGTTGGTCACTCCTACTTTCCAGGGTATTGGGAAGCACTTTCTCCTGTCTGGGTTGCAATAGGAATCATTTGCATTTTATGCTCTGCCATTTTGGTAAAATGGCCTGTCTGGAAAGGTGCCAGCATCTTATTAGTGATAACTTATTTAGGTGGTTATCTAGCAATGGTGGCAGATTCTTCAAGATCCGAAAACCACTATGCCCATCATCCATATATAGATGGATTTGTAGGTATCATCACTTCTGACAATACCGAAAGAGACAATCACCACCGCTATGAAATGGCCATTAAGCTTCTTTATGAAGATGGCGCTTCTATTGAATCACAGGGTAAAATTTATTTCTATGTAAGTAAAGATTCATCAACTAAAGCACCTTTCCAATACGGTGATGTCCTGGCAGTTAATCGTAGTTATTTTGATGTCGCACCTCCTAAAAACCCCGATGAGTTCAATTACAAATCATATCTCGAGAAGCAAAATATTTTTGCACATGCCTTCGTAGCACTTGAAGAAACAAAAAAGATTGGATTCCAACCAAAATCGTCTCTGCGTCAATGGGCTTTTAGTATCCGTACAGGAGCAAAAGATCAACTAGAGAGATACATTGAGGACGACCGAGAAAGATCCATACTCACTGCACTTCTACTTGGGATAAAGGATTATCTAGATGATGATCTTCAGACTGCTTATGCTTCCGCTGGAGCTATGCACGTATTAGCGGTTTCTGGACTTCACGTTGGGATAGTCTTTATTATGCTCAGCTTTCTTTGTAAGTCCTGGAAGGATACTAAAGTTGGGAATATCATTTTCACAATTGGCTCTGTATTGATCATCTGGCTCTATGCACTTGTGACCGGTTTCTCACCGTCGGTGATGCGAGCGACTACTATGTTTACTGTGATCATCATCAGTAGTGGACTTAGCCGACGAGCCAATATCTACAACTCCTTGGGCATAGCTGCAATCGTCTTGATCCTTTTCGATCCTTTCATGATCTATTCCGTTGGTTTCCAGCTTTCATTTGTAGCAGTCCTTGGAATTGTCATACTACACCCTAGGCTTTATCATTTGATAGATTTTAACACCAAAGTAACAGATTACATCTGGTCGATCACCTGTGTATCGATAGCAGCTCAATTAGCTACGTTCCCATTGTCAATGCTGTACTTTCACCAGTTTCCTACCTACTTTCTTATTTCAAATCTGGTAGTGATACCTGCCGCTACTGTTATGCTTGGCGCAGGTATAGGCATGCTCCTATTTGGAAGTATATTTGATATGTTAGGACAATGGATTGGGTTCCTTTTAGAAAAATTTGTTTGGATCATCAATGAGATCATCACTGCCCTACAATTCCTCCCAAAACCTATTTTTGATTGGCTGTATTTTGACGCATTGGATACCCTACTGGTCTATCTCATCTTGTTTTTTCTTGTCCTCACCTTTATAAAATACAGCTACGAGTTTGCAGTACTAACCACGATAGTTACAGTGCTCCTTTTCGGATGGCTTTATTTCAAAAGCTATACTCAGCTTGATCAGAAGAGAATTACATTTTATGAAATAGATGATGTCACCGCTATCGACTTAATAGCTGGTAACCGTGCGCAGCTGCTTTTGGATAATCCTGAAATGGGTGGAAAAGAGGTGGTATCTTTCCAAATAGACCCGAGTAGATTGGCAAATGGATTGCCAAAATCGGGAGAAACATGGGCGGACTTTCGTCAATCAAATCTCATCAAAAAGGATTCGACTTTCGATCTTCTTCTTTGGGAAAACATAAGAATAGCCCTCATCAAAGATTTGAGTAATCACGATATTTCCGATACGCTGGTCGCAGACTATTTTTATTTTAATGATCCAAAAAGTATTGTGAAAGTTCCACTCAAGAGTAAAGCGATCATCTTAGGGACGGGGTTTGCATATTATGACATCAGAAAAGCAAAAGAACTGCTGAGTGCAACAAACATACCTGTGCACAGTCTTACCCAAGATGGATTCTGGACGTTAGATTTAAGCACTGGATACTGAGTAAATAGGAAAATTGAGCAACCCAAAAGACATATTAAAACAATACTGGGGATACGATTCCTTTCGCCCGTTGCAGGAGGATATTGTAAATGCTGCGGTATCCGGCAAATCCGTCCTTGCGCTCCTGCCAACGGGTGGTGGTAAATCGATATGCTTTCAAGTGCCTGGGCTTTGTATGGATGGCATCTGCATCGTGATCTCTCCGCTCATCGCTCTTATGAAAGATCAGGTGGAGCAACTCCGCAAACGTGGGATCAAGGCGTCTGCGATTTACTCTGGGATGAATAAGAAGGAAATAGACATCACGCTAGACAACTGTATCTACGGAGATATGAAGTTCCTCTACGTCTCTCCTGAGCGGATCAAGACAGAGCTCTTTTTGGCACGAGCCGAAAAGATGAATATCTCCATGCTTGCGGTAGACGAAGCGCATTGCATCTCACAATGGGGTTATGATTTCAGACCTCCATACCTAGAGATCAATGAATTTATCAAAGCACTCAATATAAAGCGTGTAATCGCGCTAACTGCCTCTGCTACCAAAGCCGTAAAAGAGGATATCATGGAAAAACTTGGGATGGAAAATGCCCAAGTCTTTCGCAAAAGCTTTGCCCGTGCAAACCTCTCCTATTCTGCTTTTCAGCTGGAAAACAAAGAACAGAAAATGCTCGAGATCCTGACCAATGTGCCAGGAAGTAGTGTGGTCTATGTGCGCAGCAGAAAGCAAACCAAAGAATTGGCTGAGTATCTCAGAGCGAATGGCATATCTGCTAGCTTCTATCATGCAGGGTTGCCAGGTCATGTAAGGTCGGCTAGACAAGACGAATGGATTTCTGGAAAAATCCGAGTAATCGTAGCTACCAATGCGTTTGGGATGGGCATTGACAAGCCAGATGTGCGAACGGTCATTCATTTTGAGCTTCCAGATTCACTGGAAGCTTATTACCAAGAAGCCGGTCGTGCAGGACGAGATGAAAAGAAAGCTTATGCTGTCTTGCTCTTCGGAAAGAATGAAACTGCAAATCTTGTAAGCCGTGCCGAACAATCTATAGTGTCTGTAGAATTCTTAAAAAAGGCCTATCAGTCATTGGCTAACTTCTACAAACTGGCAGTAGGTAGTGAAGCTTTTACAAGTTTTCCATTTGACCTATCAGCATTCACTAAAAACTACGAACTGTCTACGATAGAAACCTATCATGCGCTCAATCAGCTTTCGGAAGAAGGCCTTGTCCAAATGACTGAAGCATTTCGTGAGTCTTCTAAGATTATTTTTTCATTAGACCAGTCTGAAATCTATCGATATCAAGTGGCACATGGCAACATGGACGCGTTGATAAAAGTGCTTATGCGGTTATATGGCGGTGAATTATTTCTGGATTTTGTCTCTATAAAAGAGGAAGATATTGCTGCGCTGCTCAAGGTTCCTCACGTCACTGTTGTACAGCAGTTACAATACCTACATCAGTCGGAGGTAATTATCTATCATGAGGCACATGACAAACCTAGAATCACATTCTTGACACCAAGAATGGATGCAAACAACCTGCCATTGGATGAAAATCAAATAGAATGGCGCAGAGGAGTAGCTATCTCGAAAGCTAAAAAAATGGTAGAGTATGCCACAAACGAGATGCATTGCAAAACATCCTTCATACAAAAGTATTTTGATGATGATGAATACAAAGACTGTGGCGTATGTGATAGATGCATAGCCAAACACAAAGCACAAATGCTGCTTCCGCTCAAAAAAGTCGAAGCTTTTATTGCTGGTAAACCCAAAACCGAAACAGAGATCATTGAGCGCTTTCAAGACATCTCAGAGAACGACCTAGTCGCTTCGCTCAGAACACTCATGGATATGAAACGAATCACCCTCACGATGGAGGAATCCTTTATTAAGATTGATTAGCTGGCCTGCCTAGAACTGCCTGCTGGTTTCACATCTTTCCAAGAGTCGCCACGCTTGATGCTGAAAATAGTTCCGATAGAAACCCCAAATTGCTTAGCGATCAATTTAACCCGTGTTTTACGATTCGGATCTAGCATCAACTTCTTGATTACTGCTACCTGTGTTCTTGAAAGCTTATTGTTTGGTGTGAAATCTTTATCATAAGTATAGGCTGACTTATGGAATTTGGCCATGTGAGTCTTAAACTCAGCAGCATCCACCCACTTTAAATTATATGAGTCAGGATTGCCCTTATTTCCATCTACAAAGATGAGATGTGTATGATTTTCAGGATTTGGCACATATAATTTACCTACAACTTTGTGTACATAAACCAAAGTATTCTTGCCGTCGGTCTTACGTGTAGGGATAGCACGATAACCCATATTCTTGTAATGCTTCAAAAGCTTCGGAGGATCGAAATAGAGCGACTTTACTTCACCGTAACTGCTCACCAAAAATTTGTTTCTGATCTCTTCGCTTTCCCAGACTTTCCACTCTTCCATATTCTCGAGAAAGGTAATTTAAGCGCCAAAAATAACCATTTTATTATTAAAAAAATAACATAAAAAAAAGAGTAAGACTTACTTACTCTTTTTACTTTCCAATTATTCTCTTGATTAGTCTTCCAATGCAGCTACGCCAGGAAGCACTTTTCCTTCCATATATTCCAGCAAAGCACCACCTCCTGTACTCACATATGATACTTGTTCACCATACCCGAGGTTGTTGATGGCAGAAGCTGAATCTCCTCCTCCTATCAGTGAAAACGCACCACCTTCAGTAGCACTTACTAAAGCCTTAGCAATTGCCTCAGTACCTACCGCGAACTTTGGAAATTCGAATACGCCCATTGGACCATTCCAAAGTATCGTTTTTGATTTCTTGATGGTCTCAGAAAACAATTTGATTGTTTCTGGTCCGATATCCAATCCTTGCCAGTCATCAGGAATATTACCAGCGGCCACTGTTTGCATATTAGCATCTTTGTTGAAGTCATCTGCTATTACAGTATCTACTGGCAATATCAAATTCACACCTTTTGCCTTAGCTTTTGCTTCTAGCTCCTTGGTGAGGTCCATTTTATCAGCCTCTAACAATGACTTGCCAATGTTACCGCCTTTTGCTTTTGAAAAAGTATAAGACATTCCTCCACCAATAATCAGATTGTCAGCTACGTCTAGTAACCGGTCAATAATCATGATTTTATCAGAAACTTTTGCTCCGCCCATGATTGCCGTGAAAGGTCTATTTGGCTCACCTAGTACCTTCTCAGCATTTACCAATTCCTGCTGCATCACATATCCACAACATTTGTCAGTGAAAAACTTCGCAACAATGGTCGTAGAGGCATGCGCCCTGTGAGCTGTACCGAATGCATCATTCACATAGATATCACCCAATGCAGCCAATTTTTCCGCAAAGGCTTCATCCCCTTTTTCCTCTTCTTTGTAGAAACGGACATTCTCCAGAAGGAGCACTTGTCCAGTTCCTAGAGACTTGGATTTATCAATTGCTTCTGCTCCTATGCAGTCATTGGCGAATTCTACAGTTACACCCAGCTGCTCACTTAGATCAGCAACTATATGTTTTAGAGAAAATTTCTCTTCAGGGCCACTTTTTGGTCTACCCAAATGGCTCATTAGGATGGCAGATCCTCCCTCTTCTATGATCTTTTTGATCGTACGGATGGCTGCTCTGATTCTGGTATCGTCAGTGATTTCATTGCGCTCATTCAAAGGCACATTGAAGTCAACTCGTATTAAAGCCTTTCGATTTCTAAAATTAAAATCATCTATCGTTTTCATATCCGCAAAATTTGGTCACTAAATTCGACTATCTATTTTTAAATGCAAAGGTAAAAAAGACTTATCTGGTAGACGCTCTTTTCAGTCGATCGTTTATAGCCGCTCCCAAACCATCTTCAGGAAACCTTTCAGCTATGATAATATCTACATCACTTTGATCCATGAGCCGTAGCGAACCAAACAATTTGCTGGCTGCTTCATCCATGTCACCGGTAGATGAAAGTACTAGCTGCCTGTCTATTGATAAACTTGGCCTTGTGGCCATAAAACTAATGACACCTATTTTCTTGCCTTGATGGTGGAGGAGCAAATCTTCTACTTTTCCTATGTAGAGGCACTTTTTAGGGGCATAATGAGACTTGAGCATTCCAGGAGCTGATGGATCAGAGCTTTCATTCAGCCTAAGCCTTACAGGGCCAATCACTGCCTCTATGTCTTCCATTTTTTTACCACCGAGCCTATATACAACCGGTCGGTTGAGCTCGTCAAATCCGATAATTGTGGATTCTAGACCTACATGGCAATCACCACCATCCAAGATATAAGGTATAAGTGTGCCCAACTGATCCGCTACATGCTGGGCAGTAGTAGGTGAAATATATCCGAAAGGATTGGCGCTAGGAGCTGCAAGCGGAAAATCTAAAGAGGCAAGTAAGTCCAATGTAACCGCATGACGTGGAATGCGGACAGCTACATGAGGCAACCCTGAAGTCAAGAGGTCAGGCACGAATAACTGCTTTTCTAAAAGCAAAGTCAGCGGTCCAGGCCAAAAAGCATCTGCTAATTGCTGAAGCTGATCCGGTATATGTGTAACAAGTTTTTTGATCTTCTCAATAGAGTCTGTGTGTACGATCAAAGGATCAAACTTTGGACGTCTCTTTACTTTGAAAATCTCCAGAAGTGCCTTTTCATTCAAAGCATTCCCTGCAAGACCATAAACAGTCTCCGTCGGGATGGCAACAAGATCACCTTGCTCTAAGAGCTTTTTAGCCAATGTAATATCTTGTCCTATTTGCGCCATCTCTTTCGATTACTAATCAGGTCAAAGTTATTAACAACAACACTTCGGTACTTATATTTACCTATCAATAAATTTCAATCAAAAGACCAGTCAAATGAACAAAAGTACCCGAAACCTGATAAGACTAGTTTCTGCCATTATCGTACTAGCCTTGGTACTCATGCAACTCAACATAATTCCAGATCTTCTCAACTATAAATTTTGGTTTATGACTGCAGCATATGCCATGGCAATCATTACCTACAAATAGTCAGGGCTGGAAGATTATACGTTTTGTTTCTTTTACAGTTTTGAAACTGAGCGTAGAGAAATAGATACCGGGCGTAACTGGATTTCCGGCTGTGTTAGTTCCGTCCCATTGCAGGCGGCTTTCGCCTAAAAATTGTGGACCCCACAATAGATTTTTGATGTGTCGTCCACTGTTATCATGTATATCTACTTTCACTATACCGTCCTCAGGTATTGAGAAGTAAATGTATGTGCTACGTCTAAAAGGGTTAGGATAATTCTGAGATAGGCTCGCCTTTTCTTCCACATCAGGATCATTGTCTAATTTTCTAAAACCATCAAGATAGGATTGGAAAGTACCATTGCCATGTGTAGCAACTACCAAGCGTCCATCCACATCACGATAATCGAGCATTGTCACCACCGCAGCTCCAATTACATCCTCCCCTTCTTTCATCCAAGTATCACTTGGACTTAAAGTGCGAGCCATGCTATAAACGCCAGTAGAGGTGCCAACAAAATACCTTAACTCATCTTGTAACGGCACTATTTCCACCCAGCGCACACTTGGTCCCGCACCCGACCCATCCACTGTCTCCTCAAGATTGGCACTAATATCTTCGAAAGTGCTTCCACCGTCTATTGATTCAAAAACAGATCGTACTCCGTAATTTGAAAACACTATGACCAAATGGTTCTCGTCTTCTGGATGCACACTAATAGAGGCTATGTGACCACTCGAAGGAAAGAGAGGTGATGTGATGGTGGATACTATTTCCTTTTCAGGCACAGATGCTTGCTGCACTTTTACTATGAAAGGAGTATTATTCAATGCTCCAGCATATAGTATATCTGCTGTTTGAGCCTTTTCCAGTGCTGTATAGATAATGCTATCCTTCCTCGTTCCAGGTATTTTGGTCCAATTGAGAGGAGTGGTTGATTGAGAGCCCGCAGGTATCTGTGTCAAATTATCATTCCTCCACAGCACAGATCCTCCTGCTAAGAACATCCTACTAGGGTTCCATGGATCGAGGACATAGGGATTGATGAACAAATATTCCTCTCCATCATCTCCACCACCCTCTGTCGGATCCACCCTTGCGAAGCTGGAAAGGCCATAATTGGAGTTGATTGTGAGTCGATAAATCTGGGAATTTTGAAACGACACATAGAGATAATCTCTGTTCGGTGTAATAGCACAATAGCCACCATCACCACCCAAGATTCGATTCCAAGCTGGATTTTCGCCTTGGCTATCTGCCAGATAGGAGCCATTGTCCTGCATCCCTCCTAGTAGTTCGCTTGAGGCTTCATCGGATCGCTGGGCAATACTGTAAAATTGAGAGGTTAGGTAGCCATTGTTGCGACTGGTCCAGCTTACAGAGTCAGCTAGTATATCTGTGGATAATCGAATACCCCCATCATTGGCGCTAATGGCTCTATGCGAATCTTTGGCATCAAAAATCAAATCATGCTGATCAGCATAATGCCCTTTGTAAATACTCGCATCATTCTCAGGGCTATATCCGCCGATCCATTTCGTGCTACGTTGAGAGGTGAATCCGTCGGTGGACCGGTAAAGATTAGTGCCGCCAATGAATACTACTCGGTCATTTTCTGGATGAACCTTGACAAGCATATTATAGCCACCTTGGCTATTATAATCACCCACGTCACCCCCAAATGAAGGTATATTTTGAGTAAGGTTAGTCCAACGACCATCCAAATTACCATTTACGATACCATTGATTTCTAGGAGCCAGAGATACACAAATGATTCACCTTGGGTTAGAAAATATACTTTCTTTCCATCGGCAGAGCTCCCTACAACTGTCCTTTCATGATAATTGATAAAATTAAGTGGTGTAATGTCTTGCCAGTTTTCGCCATCCGTAGAGAAGTAAAATCCTGAAACGGCAGAAAGTTGATCTTTATCAGAAGTACCACTACTAAGTGTAGCTATGAATTGACCAGCCTTAATCTGCTCTATATTGGTATAAAAGGACACTTTGTAATCATTCAAGTCGACATCAGAAGTTAAGTCGAAAAGTTGCTCCCCTAGCACACTCTGCCAAGAATTACCGCCATCTATCGAGCGCACTACTCCTCCAAAGGCAGCTGCTAGCACCTCATCTTGAACATCGTTAGCTTCATTGACGGCAATTTTCCATATGTACTGAAGTTGACTTTGGAATTTATCAGGAGTAGTACCACTAACCGTACTTTCAAGTATTTGCCATGTTTGCCCATTATCTAGAGACTTAAGTATTCCTGCTCCTCTGTATGGTGCCAAAAGAGATCTGGCAGAGTTGCCCACCAACTCACCCGTACCAGCATACCAGATATTTTCTTTACCCATTCTTTTGTCTTGGGTAATACTGGAAATACTATTGCGAAGGGTGGGATCAGATTTTCTAGACCAAGAAATCCCATTGTCCAATGTCTTCCAAATGCCCCCTGAAACCCCACCTGCTATGATGCTACGCTCGTCAAGCACATCATATGCTATAGCTCTTGTTCGCCCACCTACATTGAAAGGTCCTGCTAGTTCAAATTCATTAGTATTTATGCGGAGATTCGACTTTTCCTGCCATTCTTTTCTGGACTGAATTTTAGCCGAGAAGCTCAATTCTCTTTGCCGTATATTCAGAGGAATTACTCCTGTTTTAGGATTCCTGAGCAACGCTACTTCATAATTGGCCCTAGCAATTGGATCTTCTTTAGAACCTAAAGCTGAAGGGTGAGATTCAAAAACGAGTGGGTATAGAATGATAGCATTTGGTGCTCTCAGTCCAAAAGTGAATAATAAGAGAGCTAAAACAAAGGAGAGTCGACGCATTATTCGATAACGGTGTTCACTTTATTGAGCTTGCCTTCGTCAAGTGTAGAAGTTCTCACTCCCTCACCATCATTATTCATATCACCTTTAGTGGCATCAATGAAATAGGGCTGCGGTTTTAACTCAGTGAAAACCACTCTACCTTTTTTGTCGGTCATTTGAGTACTTATTGCATTCTTACTATCCCTGTAGTCCTCTTGCGAAGCATATAGCACTACAGTTGCACTTTCTGTGGCATTGCCTAGACCATCGAGGACAGTAACTCTCAACTTGGTAGGAAATAATTGAGAACTGGCTGGCGCAAAAGAAAAGATACCAAATAGGCCAAGTGAAAGAATAAGAACAGGAAGAAATTTTACTTTTTTCATAGAATAAATTTTAACCAAACGTGAACAAAAATCTGACCAATTCATCAAAATTGATCGCTTCTTTATACGATCTATCGCTGTATGTGTTGGCCACAAACTTTAAATAACTTGGACGATCATCAATCAAGATATACTCGATTAGAATATTACCAAAAAACTGATCAAATGGAGGACCATCCCCAGATTGAATGGGCTTCATGTAGTGCTTTTCCAACTTCTCCAACCTATCATTCTTGATCGAAACTGTGCAATCGCTATTGGCCTTTTTGTATCCCATAGCCGCCACACGTTCTGCTAACCAATCAAAGAAAAATTGAAATTCTTGCTGGTTCAGCCTATCATTATAAGAAATCGCAAATCCATTGGATTGGCTACTCGAAAATAAATGCACATCAGGATCGCCAATCTGATCGTTTTGCTTCAGCTGATAAGAGTTTGCAACTCGCTCAAGAAATGCCATGGGCTTATCAGATTGAACCCAATGCTGGTATTGAGATTGATATTCCTCGGGACGTTTGAGTATCTCAGAAGAAAGCACCTCATTTTTAGGTTTGCTTATAAAAAGCTTATCAAAAATTTCATCGAAAAAGGTCATGTTACTTTACAACAGTGACAGAGCCAAACTGTTCTATTGTGCCAAGTCCAGGTTCCAAAGTGCTGGTGAAAAGGATGCGATAGGCATAGGTGCCTTGCAACACTTCATCACCTCGAAGCTCACCCGACCAGCGAAAATCCTTCTTGTTGGAATAGAAAACGACTTTGCCCCATCGATTCAAAATAAATACCTCAAACTTATCTACAAACTCATTTGGGAAGACGAACCACTCGTCATTCATTCCATTGCCATTAGGACTAAATGCATTCGGTACGAATAGCGTGCGGTAACATTCCTGCGATACGTTCAGCTGCACCGTATCTGTCTGCAAGCAGTTTGGAGGATTGAGGTCTCGTATTTGTACATAGTACATTCCAGTGTCTAAATCAGATATTTCGTATCTGCTAGATATGATGCTTTCGATAGCCGAAAAGACTGAAGTGCCTTGACTATTGATCACATTAATTTCTACTCGCGCTGGGATTCTATTGGCAAACTGTACAACGATATCTCCCGTTCTTGCGCATGCATTACTAGCGATTGCTTCCATATCAAAAGGAGCATCATCTTCCAATTGGACGATTTCATTGGTCACACAACCAGTTACAGCATTGGAAACAGAGGAAGTATAAGTACCCGCCGGAAGTGCCGTGAAAGCAGGAGTAGTTCCAGGTCCATCAAATGAAAATGGTCCTTGACCGACCGCACCAGAAAGACTGTAAATAAAACTGCCCGTAGCAGCTATATCCAAACTGAAGGAACCATTCGCTTCACCACAATCAGGCTCAATAATATTGGATTGAAAGGCCTCAGGACCTTCTTGAACTTCTATCTGAATGGTATCTCTGTAAATACAGCCCGTCACGCCATTGGTAACTTCTGCTATATAATAGAAAGTGCCTGCGGTACTTGTATTGACAGTGTGGAGTCTTTGATCTCCCACCAGCACACCATCTCTGTACCAAGCATAATCAGGACCCGGATCATTCACATCTAGTACCAGCGTATCATTTTGGCAAAGTAGCAAATCCTGACCTAAATCTATAAAAGCTTCATCTTGTCCAATAAAAACAGTCAGCGTATCCGAAGAACAACCATCAATGTTGATAATTGCTACATCTACTATAGTTGGTGATGCAAAAACAACACTCCGTGTAGTATCTCCAGAAGACCAATAATAGATCAATGTGGGATCGTCCACATTCCAAGCTGACAAAGTAATAGGACCGCCGCAAAGTGAAGTATCACTAGGCACCATTGGTGTATTCGGAAGATTAGCTACCACAACAGTTTCAGTGAAAATGCTGTCAATAGGATCGCACCTATTACTCAATGTTAAAGTAACCACATATGAACCCGGTCGCAAGTAGGTGTGTATTGGATTTTGGTCTGTAGCCACTCCTGTCGTATCACCAAAATCCCATTCGTAAGTTTCTATACTATTGTCTCTCCCTGTTCCTGTAAATACAGTAGGCAATCCAGCACAAGCAGCCTGATAGGTCATTCCAGGTGATTGTGTTGAGCTTGATACCACTTGGCTAAAGTTCGGAAGCCCAAGTCGTGATACACCCGTCAAAAGATCAACCCCTAATTCTTGAAATCCTGCAGTCGCATCATCACCGCTTGGGCTGTTGAGCAAAGCCACTTGATTTGTGCCATCGATAGCGATGTAGACCACACCATTCGGGGCACGCTGGATGGCTCCATAATTATTCAAAGTGGTAGGATAACCATCAAACTTAGTCGCCATAATGTCCGCTACAGGATCAGCAGAATTCAAGCTATCCAAATCGTACTGAATCAATTTCGACCCAATACCTGTAGTAGTTACATAAAGCTTCAATGCATCACCTGAAAACTCCAAACCATAAGCAGGGTTGGTTTCCTCTATATCTATCACTCTGGAGTTGCTCATCGCTCCGGTGATAATATCAAAATCAAGTAAATCAATCTGATTGGGGCTGCCCGGTATTACTGTAGCTACCAGATTTCCACCTGGAGCAAATTTCATATACCCTGTCGCATTGGGTTCGTTTTGGAAAATATGTGGCTCACCAGCAACTGAGTGCACAGGGTTGGAAATTCCATTGCTACTAATTCCGTATGCTCGATAATGTTTGTTGCCATACTCATGAGAAACTAGCCATGGAGTACCCGAAAATCCTGAAGCAGTGACGCGCTCGGTGCTACACTCTACCAAACCTATCGCCTTGACGACCACTTCTCCGCGCGCAGTATCTTTTTTGATGTCCACAACAGACATTTTCATATTGAAGGTAAAGTCCCCGTAGACCTCCTCTGTAGTGAAGATGTAGAACATGGTTGCATCACCCGAAAAAGGTAAAATTATGGAGGATTGTGCGGCAGTACTGTCGCCACCTATATTCATCCCGCCTACCATGATATTGTGCTCTTTGTTCCAAACCGTGGATCCATTGGTATAAAATAGCAACTGACCATTAGCATCAGACATGGTAGCACATCCTTCATCTGAGAAAATCATCCCATCTTCAAGTACAGCGGGGGGATTGAAATTGAAATCCAAACCAGCTTGATCACCAAAATACCATTGGTTGAAAACCTGCCGAACCACTCCGTATTGTGTGACAATGATATCATCTGATGAAGTACAACCAGCAGCATTTGTGACCTCAACCCAATAAGTACCTGCCGTATCTATGTTGATCGATTTGGTGGTCTCGCCTGTGCTCCAAACATAGGAAACACCATCACCAGCGTCTAGTGGCAAATCATCTCCAACGCAAATGGTTGTATCATTACCCAAATCTACTAGAGGATCTAATGCAAGTACATCCACAGGTTTGTTTATGAATTGCAAGTCATCGTCTAGCTCTACAAAAAGCGTGACCATTCCCCCGAAAGGGCCTCCGTAATCATGGATTGGCGCTGGTCCTTCACCAAAAGTACCATCCCCAAAATCCCAGAAATAATTATTTGGCAATGGCTTGACATCTGCGAAGAACTTAGTTGGTGTGCCTTCACAAAAATCTATGTAAGTGAAATCCATCACAAAATAGCCTCCGAAGATATTGTCAGGAGCGAACTCTGGAAATTGCACCCCTTGAAAATCTGTGTCATAAACCTGATCTGTATAAAGCACCCCAACAGCTGCAGAGCTATCTGGTCTATTGATGCTACCAAGTGTAAAAGGACCTCCTGAGCTGGCTTGATAAAGGTGATAAATATTGCCATCAGTCGCCATGCGCAGACCATAGCTAGCAAATACGGGAGCGTTGAGAATTGGCACTACTGGTGGATTGACACTTACTGTATCAGAAAAATCTATCTGATAAACATCCCCATTATTCACACCATCGCCCTGTCGAGATATATAGAGCTTGGTGCCGTCATTGGACCATTCAATATCAAAAATTACAGTCGCTGAGGCATCATCAAACCCTGTATTACGAACGGGCTCATTGTAAGTGATTTCGCCGGTGGTGACATTTATTTTTAGTAAATGTGTATTTCTATTTCTGGATTTTGGCGCTATTGCCAAAGTAGCGGCCACAGAGTCTCTCCGAAAAGCTGCACTGGTGATTTCGAAAGGTGGAACACCACCTGAAAAAACATCATATCGTGTGCTAGCTACAATCCCCGCAGCACCAACTTCCGTCATGATCAATTCGTAAGTACTCGTATCCTGAGAAAGCAACCAAAAGGAAGAGCTCCCCTGATTTTCATAAATCTTCATCAATTCACCCGGATTGGTCAGACCCGTAGATTGTCCAATCGCTCCAGAAATATCTCCAAGAGGAAATTCTCCAACGGACGAATTACCTACAATGGATGCATCCAAAATAGTATAAAGAATCTCCGTGCCCGTATTGGAAAACACATAATATCGACTGGTATCTCCAGGCACAGGACAGGTAACTACTGGCTGGATTTTGGTGGTATCTGCATTTAGACTATTGCCAACTATGCCCGGAACTGGCTGATGGCTACCATCGTAGATCACATCTCCATCTGTATAGAAAAGTAAATTGCCTTTTCGCAAATGCGTAATCACTGCAGAGCCATTGGATCGAAAAGGAGTGGCTTGGTCATCTACTAGGTTGAAATCTCGACTGCTTTTGTCAAAAACCAACGCTTCATTGGTCGCACCAAAATACCATTGAGTTTCAGTAATGCTCTGCGCTATCGCCGATTGGTAGCTGAGCAAAAAAATGAATATACCTGACCTAAAAATCTTTGACATCAAACGAATTAGGGTTATTTGGAACGAAAATGTCCTTATCATCACAACACCTCGTAAATTTAGCATAAAATACTAACGGTATAGTTTACGTTACATTCCCTAGTTTAGCATTTTTAATGACAAAATCGAACACAGCGAGTAATTTGATCCGGACACCATCATATAGACAGTTGAGCCAAGGCATCACCCTGATGTTCTTCGTTGCTGTTTCTTTATTTTCTTTTGAACAAGCTAAAGCGCAGGATCCACAGTTTTCTCAGTATTATGCTGCGCCGATGTATCTCAATCCCGGCTTGGTAGGCATCAACCAAAAAGGGCGCGCTGGCCTTAATTATCGAAATCAGTGGCCTCAGATAGACGCCAGCTATGTGACCTATTCCTTCTACATCGACTATTTCCTTGAGGAAAGTAACAATGCCATTGGGCTGATTGTGAATACAGATCAGGAAGGTATTGCTGGTTTGAAGTCTACGAATGTCGGTATACAATACGCCTATCAGTTGCAACTGGACCAAAACTGGACTTTTCGTCCGGGTATAGAGGCTTCCTACTATTGGAGAGACCTCAATTTCAATCGCCTGACTTTCGGTGATCAATTTGACAATACCGGCCAAGTCCGTCCTACTACTGGCGAAACGTTCGATACTGGCTTCAGCGCTAGGTTTTTTGATTTGGCACTGGGAGGTATCCTTTACGGAAAAAATCTTTGGG